>CANCRX010000008.1 GCA_947380655.1 Alcaligenaceae bacterium
AACCTAAGCAAATCTAGCTTCTTCAAACTTCATTGGACTGACATAACCAAGGGTTGAATGTCTGCGCCTCGGGTTGTAGAAGGCTTCAATGTAATCGAAAATATCTGCCCGAGCCTGAGATCGCGTTCTGTAAACCTTTCTAGCTGTACGTTCCGTCTTCATGGAAGAGAAAAAACTCTCCATCGCCGAATTATCCCAAACTTCACCAGCCCGACTCATACTGCATGTAATTCCTTGCTCACTTAAGAGATGCTGGAAGTGCTCACTTGTATATTGACTGCCCTGGTCAGAATGATGCATCAATTCAATCGGCTTACCGCGCCTCCATACCGCCATCATTAATGCATCGGCTACAAGTTGAGAGGTCATCGCTGACTGCATGGACCATCCAACTATTTTTCTTGAATAAAGATCTAAAACGACAGCCACATATAACCAACCCTCTGCAGTCCATATGTATGTAAAGTCAGCAACCCATTTCTTATTCGGTGAATCGGCATTGAATTGTCGGTTAAGCATATTGTCTGCAATTGGATTGCGTAACCCCTTGTCAGTAGGGAGCCCACGTCGTCTAGGGCGAGCCCGTAAGCCTTGAACCTTCATCAACCGCTCGATACGATGTAATCCAGAGACTAGGCCCAGCTCAAGTACGTCATGCCAGACACGGCGCGCGCCGTAAGTGCGGTCACTGTTGATAAAGCTTTGATGCACTTTGGCGCCGAGTATTTCATCCGCCTGGCAACGTGCACTTATCGGTCGTGTAAGCCAAGCATAAAATCCGCTGCGCGATACACCGAGCGCTTCACACATTAAAGATATAGGCCAAGCCCCTCGGTGTTTCGCCATGAAGTCGAATCTCATATGGACTCCTTCGCGAAGTAGGCTGCGGCTTTTTTTAAAAGGTCACGCTCCATCCTGAGCTTAGCAACCTCTTTTTTAAGCTGAGCAATTTCCGCCAGTTCAGGTTTCATATTACCGCCACCTGGGAATGCATGTGCAGGATCTGAATTGGATTCTTTAACCCATCTGCGCAAAACACTTTCATGCACATCCAGATCTCTGGCAACCTGAGCGAGTGCTACGCCCCGAACCGTTACCAGATTGACCGCCTCAAGCTTGAACTCGCGACCGAACTTTCTTCTTGTAACCATGAAACACCTCCGATTTCATTAAAACACTTAACAAAGTGTCTTTGAAACCGGGTACAGCTCAGTTTGCCCAAAGTCTTACGTGCCCTTTTACCCCTTTAGAGTATTCGCACAATTCATTACTGAGCTGTTCAAAGCCCTGAAATAATCTCAAGGCGTGTTGCATTACTGCATGACCAGCTGGAGTCACTGTGACCCCTTTGACAGAGCGATCTAGTAATGGAACGCCCACCGTCTCCTCAAAGTCCGAGATTCGTCTGCTAGCTGCAGACAGCGCTAGGTTGCATGCGCTTGCGCCCTTAGTAATGCTCCCAGATTGCACGATAGAGCAGAACAATTTGAGGATCACAAAATCTACTCTGGCGGGGTTTAGTAGTGTTTTCATCGGGTAATTCTACCCACACCTTCGCAAAATGAGAAGGCATCGTCTCCAAATAGCAATTTTCAAGAATAAGGAAGGGGCGTAACTTTGCTTAAAAGAACACTTTAGAGAATCAAATGGAGCCATTAGCAAAATTAAAAGTCATTGAGATGGGGCAGTTGATTGCGGGGCCATTCGCAGCTAAAACTTTGGCTGACTTCGGTGCCGACGTAATTAAGATTGAGCCACCAAAAGTTGGTGATGCACTTCGTAAATGGCGATTACTCAAAGATGGAACTTCTGTTTGGTGGCAGGTCCAGTCACGCAACAAGCGTTCCCTCTCCTTGGATCTAAAGCAATCTGAGGCTCAAGAAATTATCAGAACTTTGGTTAAAGAGGCGGATGTGCTAATAGAAAATTTTCGCCCTGGAACACTGGAGGGGTGGGGTCTTGATCCACAAAAATTATTAGAACTTAATCCGCGGCTAATTGTTCTACGCATAAGTGGATACGGGCAAACAGGCCCCTACCGCGACAAACCAGGATTTGGTGTTGTAGCAGAAGCTATGGGCGGTTTACGCCATCTAACAGCCGAGCCAGGTAGGGTGCCCGTACGTGTTGGCATCAGCATTGGCGATACCTTAGCTTCTTTGCATGGTGTCATAGGAATTCTATTGGCTCTGCAGGAACGACATAACAGTGGCAAAGGTCAAATTATTGATATTGCACTTTATGAGGCAGTATTTAACTGCATGGAAAGCTTATTGCCTGAGTACAGCGCCTTTGGTGAGGTCAGGCAAGCGGCTGGAAGTGCTTTACCCGGTATAGCCCCAACCAATGCATATCTGTGTGCTGACGGGGGGTATGTTTTAGTTGCAGGTAATGGAGATAGTATTTTTAAACGTCTAATGACAGTCATTGGGCGTGATGACCTGGGTAATGACCCTCAGCTAGAGAATAATGATGGCCGCGTTAAGCGCGTAGCTGAGCTTGATCAAGCCATTGGTGAGTGGGCTAAAACAGTCCGCACTGACAAGGCTCTGGAAATCCTAGATTCTGTTGCTGTGCCTGCTGGCCGAATTTACACCGTGGCTGATATTGCCAATGACCCTCATTACAAGGCCAGGGGAAATATTCAAACTATTCAAATGCAAGATGGATCCAAGCTTGATGTGCCTGGAGTTATTCCAAAACTTTCTCGTACACCTGGTTCTATTAAAACTCTGGCACCAGATATCGGCGAGAACACCGATGAGATTTTGCAAAGTATTGGATTAAATGACTCACAAGTCGCCTCCCTGAAAGAGCGCGGAATTGCATTTACTAAAAAATAAAGAGGACAAGACTATGACAAGAATTTATTTCAACGATGTAGTGACAAGAGATGGCTTTCAAATTGAGCCAAACTTCATTCCGACTGATGACAAAGTTAAGTTAGTTGATGAACTTAGTAATTGTGGCTTTGCCAAAATCGAAGTTACTTCATTTACTTCACCAAAATCTATTCCAATGCTCAAGGATGCCGAAGAGGTTATGGGCCGTATTCAACGAGTTCCCGGAGTGGAGTACACCGTATTAGTGCCAAATCTTCGAGGTGCAGAGCGCGCTTTTGAATCTAAGGCTGATGAATTTAATCTCGTCATGTCAACATCCGAGACACACAACCTTGCAAACCTCAGAATGGGTAGAGAAAAGAGCTTTGCAGGATTAGCTGAAGTTATTAAATATGTCGATGGCAGAACGCCTATCAATGTTTCGCTATCCACCTGCTTTGGTTGTCCTATGGAGGGCGAGGTTCATCAAGATGTTGTGGAAGGATTTGCTCAGCGCTTTGCCGATCTAGGTGTGAGGGGTCTGACGATTTGCGATACAACTGGTATGGCCAATCCAGATCAAGTAAAAAAGATGTGCAATTCTTTACAGAAGCGTTTTCCAAGCCTTCAGCTTACCTTGCATTTCCACAATACCCGAGGCATGGGTTTAGCCAATATCTTAGCTGCCGTCCAGTCTGGCATCGTACGTTTCGATGGATCTCTGGGTGGCTTAGGTGGCTGCCCATATGCGCCCGGAGCAAGTGGCAATATTTCTAGCGAAGATGCAGTTCATATGCTTGATGCAATGGGCTATGACACTGGCATGAATATTCCTAAGTTATTGCAATTAGCAAGGGAACTGCCTCAGATCGTAGGACACGAAGTTCCTGGTCAGGTCGCAAAAGCAGGTAGCACTTTCACATTACATCCCGAGCCAAATTATGTAGCTGAATTACGCCGCGCTCAGTAATCGACCAACTAAATCTCAATTCAGTCTTACAAAAGCCTCTGGTGTTGATTAGCGGTGGAGAAACTACGGCCACTGTTAAAGGGGTTGTCATTGGGGCAGGATTACAGAATTTTTTGAGTATTGCTCATTCTTTCAATGGTGCAGAGGGTATGTATGCAATCGCGGCGGATACAGACGGCATTATTGGTAACTGGCTCAATTAGAGCAAACGTAAATGACCTCAGCGCAATCCAGATTGTTTAAATTTATGAATGATAAAAACAAAAAACCTAAGATCCTAGTTGCTAGAGCGATTTTTCCCAAGGCTTTAGCTAAATTAGAGGAATCCTTTGAAGTTCGATCCAATCAAGAGGATCGGATTTTTACCCCCCAAGAGCTTCAGACAGAATTAGCTGAGGTAGTAGGCGCACTGGTGGCTAGTAGCGAGCGAATTGATGCATCCGCTTTAGCTCAAGCAAAAGATTTAAAGGTGGTGGCCAATATCTCTGTTGGCTATAACAACTTTGATGTTCCGGCAATGACTGCTGCTGGCGTGATGGCAACAAATACGCCAGATGTGTTAACTGATACAACCGCAGATTTTGGGTTTTCACTATTAATGGCAACTGCACGCCGCATTACCGAATCCGAGCATTGGGTGAGAGCAGGACATTGGAATAAATGGTCAATTGTTAATAACCCACTTGGCATGGATTTGCATCACAGTACTGTTGGCATTATTGGCATGGGTCGCATTGGGCAAGGTATTGCAAAACGCGCATTAGGTTTTGGAATGAATGTGATTTATCACAATCGTAGTCATTTGTCGGATGCTGATGAAAAAGCCTGCGGTGCTAAATATGTTTCTAAGGAAGAGTTGCTGCGCACTGCTGATCACGTTGTTCTCGTATTACCTTATTCGGCCGAGAGCCATCATACGATTGGCGCAAAAGAAATTGCCCTCATGAAATCGACCGCAACCCTTATTAATATTGCCCGCGGAGGTATTGTGGATGATGCGGCTTTGGCGCAAGCATTGCAAGGCGGGAAGATCTTTGCGGCCGGCTTAGATGTATTTGAAGGTGAGCCTTCGGTGCATCCAGAGTTACTCAAGTGCAGCAATATTGTGTTGGCGCCGCACATCGCCAGCGCTACAGAAAAAACACGTAGAGCGATGGTAGATCTCGCAGTAGAAAACTTACGAGCAGCGCTTGATGGAAAAAAACCACCAAGTTTAATTAATTCAATACAAAGAGGTAGGCATGATTGATCACCTAGATCATTTAGTTCTTACAACAGCCAAGGAGACTGAATGTGTCGATTTTTACACCCGTATTCTAGGGATGAAGCTTGAATCTTTCATTGGAGGTACTCCGCCCGTAGAAAGAAAAGCATTTCAATTCGGCAACCAAAAAATTAATCTTCATATTAAAGGCAAAGAGTTTGACCCAAAGGCAGACCTCCCCACACCTGGTTCGCTTGACCTGTGTTTTATAGCTGATCGTCCAATTGAAAAAGTTATTGAAAAGCTAATAAAAGAGGGTTGGCCAATTATTGAAGGGCCGCTTGTACGGACTGGTGCTACACAAAAAATCAATTCGGTATATGTGCGGGATCCAGATCAAAATCTAATTGAGATATCTGAATTCATTTAACGAATTGGCTTGGTTAAGTTCTTGAGAGTGCGAATATCTGTAGATTTGGTCATGACTGGTTCCAAAATTATTGAAAACTTTGTTACCACGCACCCTCACCAAGTTTTGCAAATTTCACCCAATCTATTCTGAGTATTTTTACAATTCTTGGCAATTATTGTCAAAGGCTAATCTGGCGAGTTCTTCATAGACGATTTGAAGATTTTCGAAGACTGTTTTGAAGCCATTCAAAGACCATTCAAATTGCACACCTATCAATCACTGAGAGTCGACACCCTCTCCGCCAAATATTCAAGCCAAATTAAGCACCTTCGGGTGCTTTTTCTTTTGGCAGCGCATCTTGAGTACAGGTGGTGATGGCTCGCTCATGCGGAAAGATACTTTTATGTTACCATTTGGCATGGCCTTTCAAGTACTCGAACTATTGCTCGATGACGGACACAGCCCGTACGCGCAATGGTTCGACGGGTTGGCGCCAGATATTGCCGCTAAGGTTGCTACTGCCAAGTACCGGATGCAGCAAGGAAATCTGTCCAGTGTCGAGTGGTTCCGTGGCATTGGTGAATACAAAATTAATTACGGTGCAGGCTGGCGGATTTATCTGGCAAAGGACGGTATTGAGATCATCATGCTCTTGGGCGGCGGTTCCAAAAACGGTCAGCAACGAGACATTGATAAAGCCGTTGAATTGTGGAAAGAGTACAAGCAGGCAAAAGAAAATTTACTCAAAAAAACTCAATCAATTGTAGCGACAGGCAAACGCAAGAGGTAATGAATATGGCACTGACCAGAGATTTTAAAGAAACGGTTTTAGCACGCGTCGAGCGCGATCCTGAGTTTGCCTGTGCTATGTTGAACGAGGCAATCATGCTGTTTCTGAACGGTGAACCCGAGACCGCAAAGCTCATCTTGCGCGATCTTGTCAACGCGACGATGGGGTTTGAGGGTTTGGCGATCTCCGTTGAGAAACCAGCAAAAAGTGTTCATCGGATGCTGTCCTCATCAGGCAATCCGACCATGACAAACTTGGCTGCAATTTTTTCTGCTCTTAAGTCAACGATGAAAGTAGATATACACGCTCACTGCGTCAGCGTTGCTTGAGCAGTTAGTATCCCTTTCGCAGACCAAAAGCAAAAAACCTAAGGTTTCAGCACCTCAGGCGGTTTGTGATGTAGTAGCCGTTGCCCCGCCAAAACTGAAGTTTCGAACCTGCTATGCAGAGATTCGATATGCCACGAGCCCCGCACAGTGCGGGGCTTTGCGCTTTAAGCTCATGCAAGACCGCGCACACGCCTGCTCTTAGGTGCTAGTAGTTGCTTGTGCGTGAAGGTGAATGCCAAGCGCTGCCGTGACTTTGAGGACCGTCGCAAAACTTGGATTGCCCTCTCCTGACAAGGCTTTGTAAGGATTCTCTCGACCTAAGCCAGTGTCGCGGGATAGTTGAGACATACCTTTGGCGCGAGCGATATTACCTAGCGCTTTAGCAAGGTACGCGGCATCGTCTCCAGCTTCTTGCAGACAGGCATCAAAATACAGCGCCATGTCCTCTTCTGTTTTAAGGTGCTCAGCGCTATCCCATTTGAGAAGTTTAAGGGTGTTCATTTAGATACTTGCATTTATAAAACCTCGTAAACCTCATATTCCGGGCCTGCAGAGGTCCGATTACCCGTTGCGACGCAAATGGCGCGATTCAGCCAATCGTACTTTGCCGATGCAGTTTCAAAAACAGGTGTCGAGCGAAAGTAGTATTCGCTAGGATCGACGGACTCGCCTTTGTTCAAACGATCCATCACCTCTTTAGGGCCATGTCTCAGTCCACGGTAGCTCATATAAATCAATTGCTGATCATCGGTTTCAAGGATCAAACGCACGTCCAACGTCAAAACGCCATCAGGACGCATCAGCAACCAGTCACCACCCGTTGTGGATTTAACGGTGCCGCGGATGCGGTCGCCCTCAAACGTGCCGCCGCTTACGTAAGCGATCCGGCGACCACCTACCGGGGTCTGACCTAGGTCAACAATGTTTGGCACAGTCAGAACAATTTTAAAAATATGACGCGTTTGGATCATTTTTAGTCTCCTGGTTTTTGGTCGTTTTTAATCTGACACATCGTATCCGAGTGGATGGGTGAAGGGAAGCGTGACGAGGCGCACGAGCGTGGCTTGGGGAGACTGGATGCGCTAACAGACAGAAGCCAAGGTTCTTTTTGCATAGCATCACAGTCACTGACCGGATCAATATTGTTGACTCCGGACCACTTTGACGTTTAACAAAGGAACTATGATGAAAACACTAAAAATCACTCTGATCGCGGCTGCGCTCACTCTCGGATTCTCGGTCGGCGCGATGGCTCAAAGTATGACAAAGGGCGATCACAAAATGGCAGAGGAGAAAATTGAGTCTAGTTACAAAGCTGCCAAAACTGGATGTAATTCTTTAGCGGGGAATGCCAAGAACATTTGTATGGCTGAGGCAAAGGGCAAAGAGTCTGTCGCAAAGGCCGACCTGGAAGCTAGCTACAAACCGGGTCCAAAGACGCGTTACGATGCGCGCGTCGCGCGAGCTGAGGCTGACTTTAAAGTCGCTAAGGAAAAATGCAACGACAAGGGTGGCAACGCCAAGGACGTTTGCGTAAAAGAGGCAGATGCTACTTTTACCGCAGCAAAAGCTGACGCAAAACTACAAGAAAAGACCACCGATGCAACAATGAAAGCCAATGAGAAAACCTCCGAGGCGCTAACGGATGCAAACAAAACAGTCAACGATGCGCGCAAAGATGCAGCGGCTGACAAAACTGACGCGCAATATTCCTTAGCCAAGGAGAAGTGCAACGCGTTTGCAGACGCAGCCAAGGACCTCTGTTTGGCAGACGCGAAAGCCGCATCTGGCAAGATGTAATTTAATGGCGGTCGGAATTCTGTAGCCTTTCGGGATGCGTTTCCGACCAGATCCGCCAGATTCAGTTTGAAATTAATGGACCCTAGCCCATTGCCAGTAAAGAGCCATGGTAGTAAGTTACACAAATCTTGATGTATCATGACAAATCAATTTTTATCAAGATGGTGGTATGAATGGCTACAGTTGCACGCGAAAAATTTTCTTCTCAGGCATCGCCTGACGTGTTAACCGCATTACGTCAAATTGCTGAGGGGCAAGGGCGGCAATTTCAGGCTGTGCTGGATGAGGCTCTACGTGACTACATCGACCGCCAGCAAAAGATCCGACCCCGCCGCCACGTCATGGCGTCGTTTGCGTCTAGTCTTGATGAATTTGATCATTTGTATCGCGAACTCGCGAAATAAGCCGTGCCGCGCGATTATTTAACTGTGGCCGATGTGCTCGGCATGCACGCGATCTTAATGCAAAGGTACGGCGGGGCAGGTGGTGTTCGTGACCCAGGCGCGCTCGAATCAGCCCTATTTCGTCCACAAACGGGTTACTACGCAGATATCATCGCTGAGGCTGCAGCATTGTTAGAAAGCCTTGCCATTAATCATCCCTTTGTAGATGGCAACAAGCGTATCGCTTTTGCGGCGGCCGACGTATTTCTGCGTATCAACGGCTGGTGCTTAAAGAGGCCATCTATGGTCATCCATAAAGAGATGCTGCAGCTGTTCGAGGCTGGCACTTTTGATATCGCCCACCTTGAACCCTGGCTTCGAGAGTTTGCTATAACTCAAGAGTAATAAAGTTAGTATCCCGCCCGCAAACCAAAAGCAAAAAAGCATCCTCGTCCTTTTTGCTTGTCAACTGGCCAACCCCGCAAGAGGTTGGCTTCGTCGTTTACGAATACGCTGGTTTGTAGGCCATCGCTCTAATATGCGCTTCGATATCGGTCGGACGCGCTACACGAGCCAGACCGTTATCAAAAATATAGGTCGCAATTTTTGCAGCCGTATGCAGCGATGCATCAAGAATCTGTGACTGAGGCGGATAAATCAAGCCGCTATCGAGAGATTCCTGGCCAACTTGTTCCGCGACAGCTTTGGCTGCCACGATAAACATGGCCTCTGTGACGCGGGAGGATTCTGTTGCAAGCACTGCCATGCCCATGGCGGGGAAAATATAAACGTTATTGCCCTGTCCCGGGATAAATTTCTGCCCGTTCACTTCGACAGGTGGGTAGGGACTGCCGCTTGCAAAAATCGCTTTCCCGTTCGACCATCTGTAGGCTTCCTCTGCAGTACATTCCGAGCGCGAAGTCGGGTTGGAATAAGGGAAGATAATCGGGCGCTTATTGACGCGCGACATCGCCTCGATCACCTGCTGGTTAAACAGCTTAGGCACCGTACTGACGCCAATAATGGCGGTTGGCTTGATGGATTCGATCGCCTCCACAAAGCTTTTAGTCGGGGCATGCGCATGAACAAAGGGTTTTTGAAAACCAGCGATATCAGTACGTGTCGACTCGAGCAATCCATTCACATCAAACAGGTAGCAACGGGCGCGAGCCTGCTCAATGGTGAGCCCTTCTAGCACCATCGCTTCACTGATGAGCTCGGCGATACCGGTACCCGCAGACCCAGCGCCCATGAACAGAAAACGTTGTTCGGTGAGTTTCTGTCCAGAGATGCGCAACGAGCCATAGATACCGGCCAGCGCAACCGATGCGGTACCTTGAATATCGTCGTTGTAGGTGCAGATTTTATCTTTGTATCGCGCAAGAATCGGCACCGCATTGATATTGGCGAAATCCTCCCACTGCAGACATGATTTCGGGTAGAGGACCTGGATAGCCTGCACGAACTCTTCGATAAAGGCATCATATTCAGCGCCACGCACGCGATGCTGCCTGAGACCCAGGTAGAGCGGATCGTCGAGATATTCTTCATTGTTCGTGCCGACATCAAGAGTAATAGGCAACGTCAGCTCTGGCGGCACACCTGCAACAGCCGTGTAGAGCGATAGCTTGCCGACAGGGATACCCATGCCGTTGACACCCAGATCGCCAAGTCCCAGGATACGCTCTCCATCTGTTACGACGATAAAGCGGATATCTTTTTGGGGCCAATTCTGCAGCAGTTCTTTCAGCCGTCCCTTCGCTGTGATGGGCAGATAGACGCCGCGCGGCGCGCGATAAAAATGATCGAATTTTTGACAGGCTTCACCGACCGTTGGTGTGTATACCAACGGCATGAATGTTGCAGGATCTGACATGATGACTGCAAAGAAAAGCGTTTGATTACGGGCCTGCAGATCGGAAAGCAGAAGATATTTCTGCATATCAGAATCCAGCGCGCTCAGCTGCAAATGGATTCTGGCAACCTGTATTTCCAGCGTATCGACAGCCGGCGGGAGAAGTCCCTCAAGGCCATTTGCTGCACGCTGGTCGGGTGTAAAGGCAGAACCCCGATTTTGTAGCGGGTCGTGGAACAGGGCGAAACCTTTTTCTTGGGTGGGCATGCAACTTCCTTTTAAATCATCTGTGGAGATACAGGAGCAAGCTATTCTAGCTGTCACACATTACAGTATGGCTCATACTAAACGATGTAGCCTATATATAATTAGCATAATAATTGGCATAAATTTAACGTCCTTCAGCACGCAAACTTACATCTAAGTCATCTCGTCAAGAGGCACACAATGGTTCAACCAAATAATCTCAAAAATTGCTCAAATGCAATTGTAAAAATTCTTGAAAATCATGGCGTCACACATGTTTTTGGGGTGCCAGGCGCAAAAATTGATAGTCTCTTTATCGCTCTAAAGCATTCAAAAATTAAATTAGTGCTCTGCCGTCATGAGCAGAATGCCGCATTTATGGCCGCAGCCTTCGGCCGAGTCACAGGCAAGATTGGCGTCTGCGTTGCAACATCCGGCCCGGGCGTAACGAACTTGGTCACGGGCTTGGCGACGGCCACCAGTGAGGGCGATGCCGTGCTCGCCATTGGCGGCGAAGTGCCTGTTGACGAACGCCTGAAAAAGACCCATCAATCGCTCGACGCGACAACGCTGATGAAACCAGCGACCAAATTTTCTGCAGAAGTCATGACTCCCTACCAGCTCGGTGAAGTCTTTGGCAATGCAATACGCGCGGCTGAGAGCGGTCGTCCTGGCGCTGTATTTGTCTCCCTGCCCAAAGATGTCGGTTTGGCGGATTATCCTGGTGATAGTAATGCTTCCTGGGGTAAAGCTGTCGATGCAGGAGCAGGCTCGCAGTCATCAGTATTCCAGGCCGCAACAGTATTGAACGCCGCTAAGCGCCCCATAGCGGTGCTTGGTATGCAGTCATCGACTGGCGATACAGCAGAGGCTTTGGTGGCTTTCTTGAAAAAGACAGGCATCCCATACGTTTCCACCTTTCAGGGCGCAGGTGCCTGGGTAGAAAACAAAGGGGGGTCAACCTACGGTGGTCGCATCGGACTGTTTCGTAACCAACCCGCCGACAAGCTCCTTGATCAGGCAGATGTAGTCCTGACAATTGGATACGACGCGATTGAGTATGACCCTTCCATATGGAATACAGCGACAAACCGTCCGATACTTTGTGTCGATGCGATCGCTGCTAATCAGGACAATACCTTCTTGCCCACAGCAGAGCTGATTGGTGACATTGGGGCGTCGCTCAGCGCGCTCGCGGAACAAGTCCATACAAAAATTGATCCTGCTTATCTTGCAACGGCTCAAAGCACCTTTGCAGAACTTCAGTCCACCATCGCCGAAGGCGATAAGATGGATGGCTTCCCTGTTCAGCCACTGCGACTCATTAGAGAGTTACAAAAGCAAATGACATCGGATACGCATGTCACGCTTGACGTTGGCTCTAACTACATCTGGACCAATCGCTATTGTGCCGCCGACCACGCGCGCCAGGTGTTGGTGAGCAATGGTCAGCAAACCCTGGGGGTTGCACTGCCCTGGGCAATTGCATTGAGCCTGCTCTATCCTGGTCAACGGATCCTTTCTAGTTCGGGTGATGGTGGCTTTTTGTTCACCGCAACGGAATTAGAAACGGCTGTTCGAGTGGGTGCCAAGTTTGTTCACGTGATTTGGGACAGCCATTCCTACGATATGGTTTCGTTCCAGGAGGTTGCGCATTACGGAGAGAGTGCCGGTGTAAAGCTTGGCGACTACGATCCCGTCACCTTTGCCGAATCGTTTGGTTGTAAAGGTTATCGAATCACATCTGCGGACCAATTGCCAAGCGCCTTTGAAGAAGCCTTCAAATCTGACGTACCCGTAATCATTCATGTTCCGGTTGATTACAGTTTGAATGAACGTTTGATGCGTGATGTGCATCAGAGTTACCTGAATTAAAGATCATGACAAACTCAAACATACCGGGTAGCTGCCCCATTAACGTAAATGTTTCGCAAACGATTATGCAAGCATTGCAAAAGCGTTGTGAGCAGACGCATGAAACGTTGGACCATGTGATTCAGGATGCTTTAGCCAAAGCGCTTGAAATTGAACATCACACGCTTTACCAGGTTTCAACCTCTGCAGCGCTAGTTCAGGGCGTGTATCAGGGATGCGTGTCTGTAGGCGACATCAAGACCCACGGGGACTTCGGTCTAGGCACCTTTGATTCCCTCGATGGTGAGGGACTCATGCTGGATGGGCAGGTGTATCAAGCGCTTGGTAATGGCTCGGTTATTCAGCCTGCTGATACGACCAAAGCTCCATTCTGGGTCAGCACTGAATTTGAAGCCGATCGAACAGTCGCTCTCGAAGCTGTCAGCAATTGGGAAGACCTCTGCTCACAGATTGACCAATATCGCAGCTCGGAAAATATTTTTGTAGCGATTCGGATTGATGGCGTGTTTGAAGAAATTCATTATCGCGTTGCCTGCAAATCGGCCCCAGGTGAAGACCTGGTCACCGCGACCAGCCATCAGGCGGAGTTCAAATTTAATCAAATTACAGGGACTCTGCTGGGCTTCTGGTCGCCTGGTTATGCAAAAACGCTTAACATTCCTGGCTATCACCTGCACCTGCTTTCTGCAGACCATCAGCACGGTGGACATGTACTGGGCATCAAAGCGTCCAACCTGAAGCTTCAGGTGATGGATGCTAATAATCTGGTATTAGCCTTACCGGAGTCGCCACAATTTCTGGCAGCCGATCTAAGTGCGGATCCAACCGCAGCACTGAGTAAAGCAGAGGGCGCAAGCGTCAAATAGCATCAGGGGGCTATGCTGGTCGATCGCGCATTGGGCGATCGCCAGCAAAGTGCCTTACTCAGCGTCTGACTCTTTAATGATCTGCCCACCATCATACCCACAAGCAATCCGGCCCAACGCGATACGCATCTCGGGGGAGCTGACCTGATCAAACGACGCGTCATCGCCTGAGCGCCGGCCTCGCGCAAGAATATCGCGCAAGACCTCCTGATCCAGATGCGGCAATGCCGACCAAAAGCCACGACCCAGTTGCTGAGCGAGGGCATAGTCGGGGTGATTAGCCTGTTCAGGTGCGCGACCAATCTCATACATATGAGTGACGTCATCCCAAGGCGCACGTTCAGCAGGTAAGCGTTCAAAAATTTCCGGACATTCTTCGGCTACATAAAACCGGTTTAGTGTGTCAAACAGGCGAAATTTATATCCATTCGCCAATAACAATGGCTCATAAGCATCCCACGCGGGCTCGCCCTTGCCTGGCGTTACGGCCTCGGCCACAATGACTTTAGGCCGAAATCGATTGAAGTCGTTGCCTGCCAGCACATCGGCTTCGGCGCCTTCGACATCGATTTTTAAAAAATCAATCTGTTGCACCTGCTGCTGCGCGCAGAGCTTAGCCAACGTCAGCATAGGTAGAGTTAAGCGTTGATATTCTGCGCCGAATTCTTTAGCCACATCGGCGTGTGTTTCTATGGTTGTAGAAAAGCCGTGCAAACGATCTACATGGAAAAAATCGACCTCGCCGACTTCTCGTCCAACCAGCCCTTGATACAAGGTGTCGCGTGGTCGAACTTTTTTATATAAGTCTGCAAGCTGGGCAATCGGTTCGGCCACGATCCCGCTCCAACCGCGCTCATAGAACCAGAGTGAAACATTGTCTGCAACCGGGTGACCTGCCCCGATATCAATGTAAAAGCCACGCTCCTGTCCTGCAAAAGCAAGAGAGAGATGGTAGTCCTCTAAATTTTGTGTGTAGGAGAGTGGCATGTGCGCGGAGACCCTGGATGATACAGACTGAACAATATACCAATCCCGTTACGTTCGCTAACCATTTTTCTATTGCAACGGCAAGCTCCTAACAGTTAGAGTATTCACAATCTAATATTGATACACGGCGAGTACCGAGCAATGAAACCCCTCAGTGCAGTATTGAGTGCCAGAAGCGAAGTCATCGAGGCTCGCATGGATGCACGCGTCGCTGAAATGAAAGGTGAAATCCGGGCACTGATCGTCCGGATGGATGAACGTGATGGGCGTAACGAAGAAACATTTACCGCTATTCGTAGAGAGTCTGCAGAAACAAGAAAGCAAATCGCCAACTTGAAATATATCGTTGTCACCACCGCAGTCGCTTCCGTGATTGGACTTTACGCGGCAAACGTCGCGACAATGCAGGCTCTACTATCAGCGTACGACTCCGGAAAATCCACTGCGACCGTGTTTGCACAGGCAGCCGAGCGCATTCAAAAAACCAATGATCGACTCGACCTCATGGAACAGCGATTAAATGAAAAAAATGAATATATGGAACAACGCCTAAATGAAAAAAACGATCGACTTGACGTCATGGAGCAGAAACTGAACCATAAACTGAATCAACGGTAATCGCATACTTTCTGTATTGCCCTCACTGAGCAACAGCCGAAACAGATCCAAAAAATAGGCGTAAAGTACCTATTGGCGTAAATATCCGCCAAGCTGATACGATTTAACGAGAACGCCTGATGACTGAAAGCTCCCTCCTGCAGGAAACCCTAAGCAATCAAATACGTGCGCAAGGATTTACCAAGCTTGTTGCTGAAGACTTATCTCTGCTTACCGGAGACAAAAGTGTTTCGGGCTTTACCCAGCACTGGGATGCGCTACATGCCTCCTGGGCTGATTTGCGCCGTGACAATCACCTCAAAGATGGTGGTGCCTATCGTCAGCGTCGACACAGTTGCTTTATCCAGAACATCGATACAGAAACCATTACCCAAACACCCCATCGTGCTCACTGGCAACCCACCGTATTCAATGCGCTGCATGGCGGGTATGACAGGATGTTTGAGCCAATCGATGCGAGTGTGACCGCGGACCCTTCTTTTCTAAAACTGGTTTCCGTGCTGGGAGAAACGTTCGCGCAGGTTCATACTGCGCGAAGCTGGTTTATTGAGGCGCACCAGTTTCGTATTAATACAAACGGCGGCATCGGCCGACCCACCCCCGAAGGCGCACACCGCGACGGAGTTGATTTTGTCGTAGTAATGATGCTCGGGCGCCATCAGGTGAAAGGCGGAGAAACACGCGTCTTCAATGTGGATGACTCAACCGGTGTTCGTTTTGTCATGCAAGAGCCCTACACCACGATTTTGCTTAATGACGAAAGAGTGATTCATGAAACAACACCGATCCAGCCAGCAGAGCCAGGTATGACGGATTGCTGGCGTGACACGCTGGTGTTGACCTACCGCGCCAAGGGATTCCAGTCACCTGAAGCAATGTAACGCTGTTCAAATACAAAACTAAAAATACGGAGATAAGTTTGACTCACGCATCATCTAAGTCAGCCAAGGGTGGCTGGTATTTTGGCTGGAATATCGTTGCAGCCTCTGCGTTATTAACTTTATTGACGGTTGGCATGCGGATGGGTATCGGCCCTTTTTTCCTGCCTATGGCCGAGGATCTTGGCTTTAGTCGTAGTCTGCTTGCAGGCATCGTCGCGATCGGTATGCTTTGTTATGGTCTTGCCATGCCTCTGGCCGGCTATCTTGTGGCGCGCCATGGCACCAAATTTGTGCTGTTGACTGGCACAACCGTTGTGGTGCTATCGGTTATCTGGACTATTTATGCACGCACCCCTTTGTCGTTTTTTCTGGCGTTTGGTGTGTTCATGTCGGCCGGACTCGCCTTTACCAGCCCAGTAGCCGTGACACCCGTTATCAGCCGGTGGTTTACCCGTCAGCGTGGCATGGCATTATTCTTTCTTTCTACGGGATCGATGGCGGGGATCGCTGTGATGACACCCGTGCTGACGCTTGCCATCAAGTCTTTGGGCTGGCAGATGACGCTGCTCTGGTTTGCAATCTTATTTGCGCTGATTACGGTACCCATCGCTTTGTTTGTCATGCGTGAACAAGCCCCTGAGGGTACGGATCGTTTACCACTTGCTGCGGGTCAGACGGTTCAACCTGCTGTCAAGTCGGGGAGCGCGCTCCAAGCCTCTAGCTTGACCTTTGTCCAGGCCATACGCACCCTGCCTTTTATCCAGATCTGCCTCGGCTTATTTACCTGCGGCTTTAGTATGAATCTGCTGGGTACTCACGGAATGCCGATGCTAATGGATCATGGTTTTGATGCAATGACGAGTTCTTACGGCATCGGCTTGATTGGCTTAGTCGCTATTTTCAGCACACTGGTATTGGGCCGACTCGCCGATAAAATTCCACGTAAATATATTCTGGCGACGATCTACCTGATCCGTGGCCTGGGTTTTTTTGCGCTACTCATCGTTGGTACTCACTACGAGCTCTATATCGCTGCCGCGATCGGAGGTATTGTCTGGGCGGGCAGTATCGCCATGTCATCAGCCATTCTGGCTGATGTGTATGGCGTGAAACTCGTGGGAATTTTGTATGGCTGGGCGTATGTCAGCCATCAGGTGGGTGCCATGATCAGCTCCTGGCTCGGCGGCTGGGGCTACGAGCATTTCGGCACGCACTGGGTGGCGTTTGGCTTGGCAGGCGTATTACTGCTGATGGCTGCAGCGATCTCGATGCGATTACCTCAGCAAAGAGTCACTTAAAAGCCAAGCCCTTTGCCTAAACCAAGCAAAGTCGCCACCCCCATCGCAGCAAAAATTGCGGCGGCAATCGAATGGACCAGTTTCATCGGGATCTTGTTGGCCAGTTTGTCACCTGCAAACACAGCAGGCACATCCGCAATCAGCATACCCAGTGTGGTACCAATGACGACAAGCAACGGGCTACCATAATGTGCAGCCATGGCGACTGTCGCAATCTGAGTCTTGTCACCCATTTCGGCAAGGAAAAATGTGATCAGGGTCGCACCGAACACACCAAATTTTTTAGCGATCTGCGTTTCTTCGTCTTCGATCTTGTCCGGGATCATGGTCCAGATCGCCATGCCGATAAACGAAGCGCCGAGTACCCAGCGAAGGATCTCAGGACTCACTGCGGAGGTAATCCAGGCCCCTAGCGCACCAGCTAGACCGTGGTTGACGATCGTGGCCAACAATATTCCCAGAATTATAGGAAGCGGCTTTTTAAACCGGGCAGCCAAAATAAAGGCCAGCAGCTGGGTCTTATCGCCTATTTCGGCTAAAGCAACCACTCCAGTCGAAACGAGTAATGCTTCCATGAAGGCTCTCAACAATGATTAAAAAATAATTAGCCCTAGTTTAACCTGTGGTGACAGCACGTCAGGTAATCCTCTAATATCCACACACCAACTCGGATCATCCCATTCGATCCGGTGATACAAAATCAAAACAGAGACAAATCTTGAAAATTCACAGAATTTTTACCCTCCCTTCGGGAGACTCCGCCGTCGAAATCCGTCAGGTTCCGTTAAAAGGTGACGGTCGTCCGGCCTCTGAGATATTCGAAGCACAAACTATGTTCTTTCGTGAGACCCCACAGGGACACGTGCAGGACTATCACAATGCTCCGCGCAGGCAGCTGATATTCATTACCTCTGGCATCCTTGAGCTGGAGACGAGTCAAGGTAAGCGATTTATTGTTCGCCCTGGAGACATCTTGTTTACGGAAGATTTTGAAGGCAAAGGTCACATCACCAGATCTCTGCGTGATGTGCGAGGTTTTTTCCACGTCATCGTTCCGGACACCTTTAATGTTCTGGACTGGCCTGTCGTGACGCAAGAGGGGGCAGTCTGATGCGCTGGCTCTCGTATTTCACAAGTATGCTGATCGCAATCGCTTATAGCCTGACTGCACAGGCACAAGCACCCACCAAACCGATGCGTATCATCGTGCCCTTTGCTGTGGGGGGAGCAAGCGATACCTATACGAGGTTAGTCGCGCAAAAAATCACCGAACAAACTGGCAAAACCGTCATCGTTGAAAACAAAACGGGAGCGGGTGGAAGAATTGCCTTTGATTTTGTCGCGCACGCAGCCCCGGATGGTTTGACGGTTGGTTTGATCGATGCGACCTATGCCATGCTGCCAGGTTTATTTCCTGTGTTGCCCTGGGATATCAATCAGGATCTGATTCCGGTTGTCATGGTGGCTCAAACGCCTTTTGTTTTAGTGGTGGGTGCCGAGGCACAATTTTCTACCTATCAGCAGCTCGCGAGCGCTGCAGCGGCTCAACCGGGAAAGCTGAACTATGGCTCGGCCGGCGTCGGGAGCGTCAATCACATCGTGACGGAACGGTTCCGCTCGAATGCCAAAATTGATATCACGCATATTCCTTACAAAGGGATGAGCGAGGCGAGTGTTGCCCTGCTCTCTGGTAACGTTGATTTGATTGTGGCCGCTTCCCCGACTGCGATTGGACAAATCAAAAGCGGCAAGGTCAGACCGTTACTGGTCACCACAGCAAAACGCTCTCCAGTCCTGCCAGACGTGCCTGCGGTCACGGAGGTCGGCTTGGCAGAATTTGTTGTAACCAACTGGTTTGGTTTTGCAGTGCCTAAAGGCACGCCAAAAGAAATGATGGAAACATTGCATAAAGATGTCATGCGAGCAGTCGCTGCACCGGATGTGAAAGAAAAGCTTTTATTACAAGGCGCTGAGGCTTCTACTTTTTCGATGCAGGAATTCAGTGATTTCGTAAAAACAGAAACTGCACTCTGGACAAAAGTAACAAAGGATAATCACATCAAAATCGAGCCATGACCCGTTAGCTCGGGAAATGATCGGCATGAATCTTGCTTTGCTCTAGACATGCACTTACGCATTATTTGTTAAGGAATTATTGTGACGTTAGCTCTGAAAAAAATCTCTCTACTCAGCGTACAGCTCTCGCTGACGGCTTTCGGACTGATTGGCCTGGCCCAAAGTGTTCAAGCACAAGAAACTTTCCCAAGCAAAGCGATCAAAGTCGTCGTTCCCTTTCCTGCGGGCGGTGCGACGGACATGCTGACACGAGGTATTACAGAAAAGCTCAGCCAGAAATTAAATCAGCCAATCGTGATCGAGAATAAACCTGGTGCCGGTGCCAATATTGGTGCGGCAACCGTCGCCAAAGCAGCGCCCGACGGCTACACCCTGCTGATGGGCTCAATTGGTTCGCACTCGATCGCCGTGACCTATTACAAAGACCCTGGGTATGTATTTCAGAAAGACCTGGTCGCCGTTTCTGCTGCAGGAACGTTGCCTAATATTGTCGTGACGGGTATGGAGGTTCCTGCAAATAATCTCAAAGAACTCGTCGCACTGGCCAAAGCGGAACCAGGCAAACTCACCTGCGGATCATCTGGTACGGGCGGCCTGATTCATCTGACCTGCGAAATGTTCAAAGTCGCAGCGGGTGTCGATATTCTGCACATCCCATACAAAGGCACTTCCCTGCTCTTGCCAGACCTGATTGCAGGGCGCGTCACGATGGCACTTGATACGTTGCCGCCTTACATCCCCATGCTTCGCGAAAAGAAAGTCAAGGCACTGGCGATTACGACAGCCAAACGCTCAGCCCTTTTCCCCGACCTGCCGACCGTTGCAGAGTCTGGTTACCCAGGATTTGAGTCGGTCGCAAGCTATGGATTTTTTGCACCTGCGGGCACCCCACCCGCCATCATTGCCCTACTCAATCGTGAAATTAATATCGTGCTGCAAGATCAGGAACTGAAAGACAAGCTCTTGAAACAAGGCATCGAACTCGGTGGCAGTACACCTGAAGCGCTTCAGGCGTTTGCAAATGGTGAAGTTGCAAAATGGGCGAAAGTAATCAAAGACAGTAAGATTCAGCCAGAATAATGGCCTGATTTGAAACGAGTCTTAACACCTCTGAATCTGACAGGCAGAATCAGAGGCACAAACACCAGAAGCCATGCAATTCTGGTTTGATAGCGATAGTGTGGTTTGGATAAAGCGCCTGTTGCAAAGGCATTGGCTAGCAACCCAACAAACACCATCGCAATCAGCAAAATGACAGCGCGCTGGCGTTCACGCCAGGCGCGCCACACTAAAAACAGGCATGCCACCAGTCCTGCAAGCAGACTGAGCCGCCCCACTCCATTAAACATGTCGCCTGATTGGTAGAGTTGGTCCCTGACCTGACGGGATTGCTGATAGCGCTGAAACTCTGCAGAGGGGAAATAAATTTTTAAACGCTCGGCGACGGTCGTATCCAGATGATCTGGATGCAGCGTATCGCCCAAACCTACCATCCACAATTCACGCCAAGTGTTATTCACTAACGACTGCATGACACCTAAAGGATTGTCTTTGACTGCGGCCATCACCAAAACAGACGCCTCAGGAGCCAGTCCGATCGGGCCTCCCGGGTGCTTCCATACCGGCCCCTGACCATTCCACATAAAATCGTCGCTATCTACGGCGAGCTTATCTTTCCAGTCGCAGAGGTAAAGCTGCTGCCTAGAGCATGAATGCTCGAGCACCGGTTTGATATGTCCATCGGCTGCGAGTCGCGCCAGAAAAAAAACTGAACCAAAAGGCGATACTGAAAGTTTCTGAAAACCATATAAGTTCGTGCCGACCAACATTGCTAACGCAATGAGCAAGGGCATGATTGCGATTTTTAATCGGTTGAAGTGCAACAGCCCCAATACCATTAACACCGCAGCGGCTATCACCAGATGAGACAGATGCGAGGCGATCGCAAACGCGCCGACTATCAATACCCAAAGGCGAGTCCCCAAGCCGAGATCCGACCGAACAGCAAGAATATATATACACAGTACGGTGATGGGTGCAAAGATATCCGGCATTAATAGCGAGGTCACCCAAGGCGCTGCGCTCAGCAATGAAAGCACGATGCAGCTCAGGACAAAACGTGTTTCACTGAAGCGCGGGTGGGATACGAATTTCGAAGTGGGTGTCAACGTCTGAAATTCTGCGGTCTGAGCGACTTGTACCGACTGCGTGGTCAGCCAGAGAATACTGGAGACAATAATCGCCTGCGCACACAGCACCGGCCACAGACTGAATTGCCAATGAAACAACGACATCCAGGGGCCGTAAATAAATGGCTTATCCCAGATAAAAAAATGCAGGATACCCTGCACCATGAATGCATTGGTATCACTATAGAGGATCGGGTAGCCGTTCCAGAAAGCCGGCCACATCAGCACCAAAGCACCCAGCACGATGGCTCGTGCTGCGCGCATATCAGACAAGCCTGACCATCCAGCCATGTGGATCAGGGGCACGGCCATGTTGAATATCAGTCAGTTCCTGACGCAGGGACATGGTGAGTTTGCCGGCAGGCGCCGTCTCGTCACCGACCATAAAGTTGCGGCCTTTCAGTGCAGCGATCGGTGTCACGACCGCAGCAGTTCCGCAAGCGAAGGCCTCGGCGACCTCGCCACTGACCATACCGTTTTTCCATTCGTCGAGTGTGACGCGGCGCTCTTCGACCTTATGGCCTCGGTCACGCGCGAGCTGAATAATACTGGCGCGTGTCACGCCTTCAAGAATACTGCCAGTTAATTCGGGCGTCACGAGTGTGCCGTCTTTCATCACCAGAAATACGTTCATACCGCCGAGTTCTTCGAGATATTTTCCCTCGAGTGGATCGAGAAACAATACCTGGGGGCAACCATTGGCGTAAGCCTCCTGCTGAGGCAGTAAAGAGGCCGCATAGTTACCACCGCATTTAGCCGCACCCGTTCCACCCGAAGCTGCACGGGTGTATTCCGTCGATACCCAGATTGAAACAGGGGCAACACCCTTGGCGAAATACGCACCAGCGGGACTGGCGATAACGTAGTACGCAGCTTTCTGTGCCGAACGCACACCGAGAAAACTTTCGTTTGCGATCATGAAGGGGCGCAGATAGAGACTCGTCTCGCCACCCGTAGGCACCCAGTCGGCATCGATTGAGACGATCTGACGGATCGACTCGACAAAAATATCTGTCGGCAACTCAGGCAGTGCCAAACGCTTGGCAGAACGCTGCATCCGCTCAGCATTAGCCTGAGGGCGGAAAGTCCAGATTGAACCGTCAGGATGACGATAGGCCTTCAGGCCTTCGAAAATCTCCTGTGCATAATGCAACACCGAAGCAGCAGGATCGAGCAACAACGGTCCATAGGGCATGACGTGCGCACCATGCCACCCGTCATCCAATGTCCAGTCGATCGCAACCATGTGATCGGTGAAATGCTTGCCGAAACCGGGATTCTCCAGAATCGCCTCGCGCTCAGCGAGTTGCTGGAACGCAGTGGATGGAGTGATTTTAAACGGGATGGTGCTTTGAGCTGTCATGGTGATGGTCAATTGAAAAGTGTCATCTATTCGACTGATTATAGCCATGAGCCGAGGCAGGCACAGGTACTAATTTTTGTGCGTTGCAGTGATAGGGGCTGGGAGATGGATGATGATGGGTTGAGGAGGTTGAGTCACACCCAAATGAACGGTTGAAAAGTAAAAGCTCATCGCACTCAGGATCACTGCAATGGTTGCGATACTAATCCCCGCAAACCATTTAATCAGCGTTGATTCAACTTTAGCAATATCCGCGTGTGTTGCAAGCGTTGGCGAAATCGCATCAAAGCGCGCTTCGAGAGAGGTCAGTCGTGTTTCCATGGTGAAACTTTATCTTAAATTTCAATTAAAACAAGGAGTTGAAACATTTTGTGACAAAGTTTTTACCCTTACCTCATGCCGTAAATCCACCCAAGACTAACGCTCGCTCAGCCGTCTCAAGCGCTCCTCTTCCTCACGTCGGGAGGCCTCGATTTCACCCATCAAATCATCCATATCGACCGGCGTGGTGTCGGCCTCGACGTGACCAGTAAGCTCTGTTTCCGGGGTCAGCTCACCCGACTCATACAACTGCCAGATTTCCTTGCCATATTCAGTGGTGAGCAACTCGGGAGCGAACTGACCAAAATAGGTTGCCAGATTGCGTACATCGCGATAAAGCATGGCAGCGGCTTCGTTATTACCCGCAGCGTCGACGGCCTGAGGCAAATCAATAATGACGGGGCCCTGGGTGCCAAGCAAAATATTAAATTCGGACAAGTCGCCGTGCACAATCCCTGCGCACAGCATGCGCACGACTTGGTTGAGCAAAAAGGCGTGATATTGGATCGCTAACGCGTGCGTCAGCTCGACGTCATTGAGCCTGGGAGCCACATCGCCCTCGGCATCGGCCACGAGCTCCATCAACAGTACCCCATCAGTACAAATATAGGGCTGGGGCACGCGTACACCGGCATTGGCTAATTTGAAGAGTGCATCGACCTCGGCATTTTGCCAAAGCTCTTCCTGCATCTGACGCCCGTAACGCGTGCCTTTTTCCATCGCACGGGCCTGACGGCTGTTTTTGACCTTGCGGCCCTCTGTATAGGAGACGGCTTGTTTAAAACTGCGTTGCTTGGCGTCTTTATAGACTTTTGCACAACGCGTCTCAGCACCACAACGCACCACATACACGGTCGCCTCTTTACCACTCATCAGCTGACTGAGTACCTCATCTACCAGACCTTCTTCAACCAGCGGCTCAAGCCGTTTGGGCACTTTCATTCAATCTCCTGCAGCAGGACTAGGCAACACTGTACAGGTTTGTACAGGGTATAGCTTAACCGCGATGATGCTCGCGATGCTCGTGACGCCGACCTGGATCCGAGCGATAACTGGGGGCAGGACGGTAATAAGGTGCTGGTCGATAGTATGGCACGGGCCTGTAACCGTAAGAGGCTCCAACAACAACCGGCGCAACATAACCCGAGCTATAGGCCGCATAGGGTGCGGGATAAGCTGAGTAGGAATACCCAACAGGCTGATAAGAGTATCCCACACAACCCGTCAGCGTCACAATCAGACTGATCAGGGCAGCACGAACGGTAAGCATAATCATTCTCCATTGTTGTTGTGAATGATTCATACATTACGCTTTGCCCTTCTCACTGAATAGCGCTCAGCTGCGCCCAATAGTTACGATGCGTTTCAACGCCTTTCAGCTGATTAGAACTGCCCGCCCTGACGTACTTTTTCAACGAGCAGGTCTGGCGCAGAAAATTGTTCACCATACTGACGCGCTAGCTCTAGAGACCGATCAACGGCCTGTGACAAACCGTACTGATTGAGAAACTGAAACACGCCCCCCGTCCAACGCGGAAAACCAAGCTCCATGACCGAACCAACATTGCCAAGACTGACGGCTGCTATCGCCTCCTGCTGAAAAAGCCGTACAGACTCCAGCGCCATACAAAAAAGCAGTCTGTCTTTGACTTCCTGTTCTGCGCATTGAGCTTGCGTCTGAGGAAACGCTCTGATTAAAGACGCTTGATCGAGCCCCGCCAAAGGTCCTGCCAAAAATCCAGCCGCCAGCGCCCCGGACTCGATCGTAGCGGGATCTTGCCCCGCATCGAGCATGGCAAGCCCCTCTTGCACAAAGGCGTCATACACACGTTCATTAAAGTCTTTAGGAGAAATTGGTTTTGGCAGTGCTCCCCCAGCCCGCAAGCTATTGAGTTGAAACCAAAACGTACCCATCAGATTTTTTGCAACAGAACCTGTCACCAGTCCGATGAACGCCTGGGTCTCAATCAAATCAGCCTGATCAAAGCTTAGCTTCATGCCCTCGATTGAGCACGACAATATGGCTTCGGGAGCGGGGTAACAGCCATTTGTTCTGGCTATCAACTGATCCATTGCTGTCGCGATCCAGCGATCAAGCTCAAAGTCACCCGGACGTCCTCCCGGCACGTTGTAATCAGGCTGATCCCAGGGCTGCAACGCATGTGGCCGGGAAAGTATCCATTCGCGGGCAGCATTGAGCAACTCGACCTGATCATTGACGAGGGCATGCACCAGGCCTTGTTCGTAAGCATGCGCAGGGTTGAACAGTTTGCCCTCCTGCAAAAAGGTCTGACTGTTGATCAAACCCAGCAGCCTATTCATCCTAACCACACCACCCAGACCAGGCAATAAACCGAGCGAAGCTTCAGGTAAGCCTAATTGCGTCTTCGCCTCATTGATACAAATACGATAGTGACAGGCCAAGGCAAGCTCAAAGCCACCTCCCACCGCAGAGCCATTGATGGCAGCCACAACCGGCTTACCAAGTGTCTCAAGTTGTCTGAAGGCGCGTTTGACGGTGCTGATCTGATCAAACAGCTGGTCTGCGTCCTCTGCTTTAAGCTGATAAAGATAGTTGAGATCTCCACCAGCAAAAAAAGTACTTTTTGCCGAAGCAAAAATCACACCTGCAATAGAGTCCTTTTCCTTAACCACTCGCTCGATTGTCTCGATCAGACAATCGCGCATCTCATCGTTCAAGGTATTGACACGCTGCCCCTCAGAATTGAACGTCAGCGTGACAATATCGTCCGAATCTTTGGCATAAAGAATTGGGGCAGTCATTGCAATGCGGACTCAACCGCCAAGGCGACAGCCGCCAATCGCGCATCATCACCATTTACGGACGAAACCATTAGCCCTACCGGCAACTCTCCGGCACGCTGACATGGCAGACTAAAGGAACAGCCATCAAGCATATTGATCGTAAAGGTATTGCGCAGCAGCAGGCCATTAGCCTTGAAGAAGGCCTCATCCGAGGCCAGTAGCTCAGCAATCACGGGAGCTACCACAGGGATGGTCGGACACAGGATCGCATCGAAGCCCTCGACTACAGTCTCCACGCGTGAAATCCATGCGCGACGCGCATCGAGCAAATTAATGTACTGCTGGGCGGTGATCGTCGCGCCCAGCATCATGCGCTGCGCAACCCGATGATCAAACTGATCCTGGCCGCGGGCCAGGCGTGCGTGGTGTTCCGCATAGCCTTCGATAGGCGAAAGCCCACCTGGGGTATTGATTTTGGGAATTTCAGCCAGCTCAGACAAGGCAATCTCAACAATCTGAGCGCCGGCAGCAGACAGCGTGGAGAGCGTGCGTGCAAAGACGCCGGACACATGTGCATCCATGCCATCCAGCACAACTGTTTGGGGCACAGCAAAACGCATCCCAGCCAAAGGACGACGGCGCACAGGCAACATTGCTCCAGACAAGACCGCATCGACCGTAATGCAATCCTGCACGCTACGGGTCATGGCGCAGACCGTATCCAGTGTGCGGGACAACTCAAGTGCTCCCGTCAATGGCACGCGATTCTGTGTGCTTTTAAAACCAACAATACCGCAGACTGCTGCGGGGATTCTAATTGAACCGCCTGTATCCGAACCCAAGCCAGCAACAGCTAGTCCCAAAGCAACAGAGACTGCTGCACCAGAAGAGGAACCACCAGGAATCCGCTCAACCAGCGGGTCAGTCGGATTCACAGGCGTGCCATAGTGTGGATTGATACCGATTCCCGAAAAGGCGAATTCAGTCATATTGGTCTTACCGATAATCGCAGCGCCCGAGGCACGAATCCTTGACACGACCGTTGCATCCTCTGTCTGCACAGGCTCACCCTTGCAAACGATCGAACCCGACATTGTGGTTTCACCTGCTACGCCATAGAGATCTTTAATCGTAAAAGGCAACCCGGCTAGTGCGGGCTGAACAATACCCGCAGCTTGCGCCGCATCCGCAGCACGCGCAGCAGCAAGCGCAGCATCAGGGTAGAGCTTGGTAAAAACACTTTGTGCAGCTTTACTTGCAGCACCCTCCAGCGCCTCAGTCACAAGCGCTTCGCGGGTCGTCTCTCCAAGAGCAAGACGCTGATTGAGCTGATCGATAGTTTGTGTGATGTGTGCCATGTTTGTTTTCGAATAATTTAATAAGTGAATAAGTAAATAAGTGAAGAGCCGCTTATCGCGGCTCCTTTGGATTGAATTGCGTCGCGATCAAGCAATGACAGGCAACATATCCACCGCATAGCGATGAATAATGCTGCGCTTGGTGCGTGGATCGCGAATTTCGAGCTCCATCTGCGCAGCAGGTCTGATCCCTTCGCCCGCAGCGTTTTTAATGGCTGTCAGTGTGCCGCAGGAAACAAAACTGCCCGCATCGACCGACTCACCAGGATAGCAACCATCACGCAGAGACACTAACGGCCGTATCGAGGCAAACGTACCCTTTTGATAGTCCACCCACTTGCCATGTTCAAAGATGCGGGAATGCAACTCCAGTTCATCTTGATAGCCAGCGACATCTGACCAGCGCCAGGCTGCCTTGGCAATCGGTTTAGGACACATCTGTTTAGAAACGGCTACTGAATAGGTTTCCACTTTGCGATCGGTGTGATCGGATCCTACTGTCAGCCACCACTCGCCCGAGGCGTAAAACAACACGGGCTCAGCTTCGCCCGAACTCTCAAAACCAATCACCTCAATCGTGTCAGCCTGAGTCAGCAGGGTCGCGCTCCCTCGGTAATAGAGGGGTACTGTCGAGGGTGCAGGTACACCGAGTAACTCTAGCTCATGAATATGATGTTGAATCGCATCCGCGTCGCGCCCCGTCCAGCCTGCGATGACAAAATGCGTGGGCGCAACAGCCTGCAAAGAGGACTGGATGGTACCGTCTGACGCGGTAGATTCACAGGAAAAATAAAGATGAGGTGTCATGAAATCAACCAGAATATAAATTCAACAAATGGGATAAAAATCAAGAAAGCACTGCAGGCAACCATAATGCGATCGAAGGGAACATCATCAGAATAATGATCGCCAGCATGTAGACAAACATAAACGGCATGACACCAGTGAACACATCCGTGATGGGCCCAGGCTGTCGTCTCATGCCTTGCAAGACATACAGTACGGTTCCGTCTGGCGGACTGATCATGGCGATTTCAACCAGCATGGTAATCACCACACCAAACCAGATCGGGTCATAGCCGAGCGCTTTGACCACAGGGAACAGCAATGGAATGGTGCAAATCACCATCGACATGCCTTCCATGAACGTGCCTAAAGCAAGATAAAACCCGATGATAACCAGCATGATGGCCCAACCCGGCAGAGGCAAACCTGTCAGAAATTTGGCGAGCATCTGGGGCACACCCAGCGAGGACAAGATGTAATTCAATACATACGCACCAAACAGGATCAGCGCGATCATCGATGTTGTTCGTGCCGTTGCATGCATCGACTCAGCCAACATTTTCCAGTTGAGCTTGCGATCAATCAGCGAGAGAATCAGGCTGCCTGCTACACCCAGTGCAGCAGACTCTGTTGGGGTCGCAACCCCAGCGTAAATCGTGCCTAGCACCAAACCGATCAGCAGCGCCGTTGGCAACAGATCGGAAAGACTCGCGAGCCGGTGCCTCCATGTAACCTGCCCAGCCGTTCCATCGCCATGGAGTTTGAGCTTATAGCTGTAATACAGGATGACCAAAATGAATAGCAGTACAACCAGAATACTCGGCCCGATCGCAGCGATGTACAACGCACCCACTGAGGTCTCTGTGATGAGGCCATAAATAATGAACGTAATACCCGGGGGAATCAAATTACCTAACGCTCCACCCGCTGCCAGGGAACCCAGCACCAGCTTAGGTGGATATTTACTTTTTTCAAAATACGGGAGTGCCACAGACCCCATGGTCGCGGCGGTGGCCACACTCGAACCCGCCACCGCTGAGAATACGCCACAGGCCAGAATATTGGTATGAAGCAAGCCACCGGGCAGCCTTCCCATCCAGACATTTAAGCCACGATAGAGTCGCTCTGAAAGACCGGCGCGCAACATGATCTCGCCCATCAATAAAAATAACGGAACCGATACCAGTACAAAATTGGTCGAAGGTCCCCAGATCATTTCCCCAATGAAATTCCAGAAGGGACGATCAGACAAACCAAATCCGGCGAGTAAAGCCAGCGAGGAGAGCGCCGCCCCCACATAAATACCACCGGCAAAAAAACCTGCAAAAGCAACCAGCACCGCGGCAAGCGCCCACCAGGGCACAGAAGAAGCAGTGACTGCCGCCGCACCGCCTGCACCACCAAACAATGTCGCCGCACCAATCACTACCGCCATCACAACAATAAAGATGATGGCAATCATTTATGCACTCCATCGGTCGCCACAGGGATATGCATCGCCGTTTGCGCTTCGGCTACTGCCTCGAGCGTTTCAGCAGCCTCATCCTCATAGGTACGCGCCATGAGTGCGCGATCCATTGCATCGAGCTGACCGGTTGCGAGTTGTTTGACTGCCCGCAGGGCGAGCGCAACCGCGGCGAGCAGTAGTAGAACAAACCCTGCAGCCCATAACCCCTGGGGAATCACTAACGGGGTGCGTAAAGTCGTCAAATCCGTCGCGTTAAAGGCGAACGAATCATTGGCCAGGCTATACGAGCCCCAGACATAAAAACCAGTCGAAACAATCAAAGCAATCAGGGACAGCATATGCAACCAGACACGGATGCGCAGGGGCATTTTTTGCACCAGCACATCAATCCGCACATGTCCTCTTTCAAACAAAGTACCTGCGAGCCCCCAGCTCATGCCAACGGCCATCAGGTAACCCGTCAATTCAATCGTGGCCTCTGAAGAAAAGCCAAGCAACTGGCGAGCACCGATATCGAAACAGATCAGTACAGTGATAATCAGATAACAAAATCCCGCAACAAACATCGCGCGCTGACTGATCCATTCCAGACATCGGTACATGCTTATTTGCCTGCTGTGTATTGAATGCCTGTGATCGGAGCGATCACTTCGTTATAGACCACACCACAACGGTCGCCACAACGCTTGACCCATGAAGGCAAAACAGTATCAGCCAGATCTTTTTTCACAAGCTCCGCCTCACCGGCTTTTGCTTTGACTTCGACCATAGGCTTTTTCACCAGCGTTGCGAGCTTGCAGCCTTCAGCACGACCAACGTTACAGGCGATCCCATCGTCCGTTGCATCCAGACCAAGTTTCCACTGCGCATCCTGAATCGCAGCAAAGGTCTTTTCAAACTCACCACGGACCGTAGGATCAAGTTTGTTCCACCACGCGAGGTTTACAAAATAACCTGCTGTAGACCATGACAAAGACATTGTGTACAAGTGAGTGGTGACTTCAGGCCATTTCACGCTATTGCCAGAACCTGAACCCGTAATGCCGCAATCAACCGTGCCACGCTCAAGTGCCGTATACACCTCACCAAAAGCCAGTGATACGGGTTGGCCACCTAAGGCCTTGACCAAATCCGCGGCTGAGGGGCCGTTGGTGCGTACTTTCAGGCCTTTCAGATCTGCCAGCGACGCAATCGGCTTGCGGCAAAACAACATCTGACCTGAAAAAGGATAGGTGGCGACAAGTTTGATGCCGAGTTTCTCGAGCTCTTTATTGGCGACAGGCACCATAGCATCCGCTACACGACGCGCCTGTTTGATATCGGGGTTCATACCTGCCAGATCCAAGCCATCAAGCATCGGCACATCACCTGAAACCGTCGTCAAGGGTGCTGCAGCGATATCGACTTGACCCGATCTCACCAATCGCAGTACCTCGGGTCCGTTAACGTTACGTTCCGGCCAGGCCGCAAGCGTCACCTCTACACGACCGTTTGTGGCTTTAGCCATCCCGTCACGCAACAGGGGCTGATCCACGGTGGTGTATTGCGGCATGTTAGCCGTCACCTGAGTAATCGCCTGGACAGCGACCTTAGGTCCGGCTGCGGCGGTTTGCGCAGATGCGTTTGAAACGGACAACACTGTCAGCATTGCTGCAAACAGGACCGATGCTTTGAATGATTTCATGCACAAACTCCTCGATAATTTTGAAACAGTTAAAAAAATCAGAAACTCGCTAAACGATGATTCAGTAAATCCGTAATCAGCATTGCACCCGGCGAGTGGGTAATACAAAAAGGTGGACGCGCGGCCATCGCAACCGACTGCGGCGTCACCCCACAAGCCCAGAAAACCGGCAACTCATCGTCTTTCACTTCGACGGGATCACCAAAATCTGGCTTATAAATATCCTCGATCCCAATCATATGTGGCAGTCCAATATGAACCGGCGCGCCATGGACCCTGGGGAAACGAGAGGTCACCTGCACGGCCCTGACGACGTCAGCGGGCTTCATAGGACGCATCGAAACCACCATCGGTCCATGGAATACGCCCGCAGGTTCAGTCTGAATATTGGTCCGGTACATCGGGACATTACTGCCGCAGTTGATGTGACGCATAGGAATACCCGCCTCAATCAATGCCTGCTCAAAGGAAAATGAGCAACCCAGCAGAAAACTGACCAGGTCATCGCGCCAGACGCTGTTGATGTCATACGGCTCATCGATCAACACACCCTCTTTCCAGACACGATAGCGCGGGATGTCGGTACGGATATCGAGATCCTCACCCAGCGCAGGGATCATCGGCTCCCCTGGCTCGGAGACGGCCAGTACCGGACACGGTTGTGGATTGCGCTGGCAAAACAGCAAAAAATCGTTCGCCAGATTCTTAGGCAGAATCATCAGATTGCCCTGAACATAACCAGGAGCCATACCCGCTGTATTACCCTGCCATTGCTGGGCACGGATTCGCAAACGCGCTTCATAGGCTGGGTTGACAGTCGTGTTCAGCAAGGCCGCGCAAGAGGCACTAACGTCATTCATTGGAGTGTCCTGAAGATAATCACTATCCCTAAGTGTCACGCAGCATCGTCCACGGGTCAAGACCAATGTCTTAATCGGACCATGATTTCCTCGACTTTGTCACCAAAAATGCGGGCATTTGCCAATTCCAGTGAATAGCGGCTGCCCGCATGGCAAAACTGAAAACCGTACAGGAAAGCAGCACGCGGCCTTTGTGTTCAGGAAAGAAAAGCATCAGCCACATCATGAGCACACAACCCAGTGCCACAGGAATAGCATAGACCTCTGTGGACATGATGAGGGTTTTGCGTCCCACAATCACATCACGGATGATCCCCCCGCCAATCGCGGTGATTACTCCGAGAATGATCGGACCCAACGGCCAGGCGAAATCAATTTCCCAGGTTTTAAGCGCACCGTTCATGCCAAAAAGCGCCGCACCCAGACCATCGATATAAATCATGAGAGTAAAAATCTGAGGTTGGGTAAAAAATTTGCGCGCGACAAAAGCCAAAATACTGGAAACCACAGCCACACGCACAAACACCAGATCCGAAGCCCAAAAAATCGGCACGTCCAAAATAATATCTCTTACCGTACCGCCACCCACGGCAGTAATCACGCCAAGAACAATGACCCCGAAAATATCCACACCGCGATCCGCAATGGCCAGCACGGCCGTCACAGCAAAAGCAACCGTTCCGGCAATCGCTAACCAGAAATTAAGCGCATCAAGCGTCATGTTGGATAACCTATTGATAAGAGAGTCTTGCGGGTATTATCTGACATGAATCGCCCGCTGAACCCGCATTTAGATAAAAATCAGTTCACGAGACAAAAAATCAACGCCCCACTCCAACAGGATAAGCATTCATGCCTAACAATAAACCTGCAAAACTCCACGCACGCCTCAAACAACCCGGACTAGTGACCGCTCCCGGTGTTTACGACATGGTTTCACTGCGCCTGGCCGATACCTTCGGTTTCGATGCCTTATATATGACTGGATTTGGAGCGGTCGCCTCACACCTAGGACTACCCGATGCGGGCCTGGCCACCTATAGCGACATGGTGGGCCGGGTGAATGCAATGGCCCAAATGGCTCGCACCCCACTGATTGCTGACGGCGATACCGGCTACGGCGGCTTGCTTAATGTTCGACACACCGTCCAAGGCTACGAAAAAGCCGGGGCGTCAGCGATCCAGCTTGAGGACCAGGAATTCCCCAAAAAATGCGGCCACACCCCGGGTCGCCGCGTCATTCCAACTGAGGACATGGTTCGGAAAATCCGCGTAGCCGTCGAGGCACGAGAATCAAAAGATTTCCTGATCATCGCGCGTACAGATTCACGCACAACCCTGGGTCTGGATGAAGCGCTACGACGCGCAGAAGCCTATGCAAAGGCTGGTGCAGACATTTTGTTTGTCGAATCCCCCGAGTCTGAAGAAGAGATGCGCAAAATAGGTTCCTCATTTGAGGTGCCCTTACTCGCGAACATGGTGGAAAAGGGCCGCACGCCTGTTTTAAGTCAATCCGAACTTGAGGAGATAGGCTACAAACTCGCAATTTTCCCTGTGACCGCTTTACTCGCAGGCGTTCAAGCCATGACTCAGGTCTACCAGCAATTCAAAAATACAGGTTCCTCAGTGGGCCAGAATGCTGAACTTTATGACTTCACTGCGCTGACCAAACTAATGGGCTTTGAAGATGTCTGGGAATTTGATAAACGCCACGCGGACTGAGGGCTAGGAGCGAATATGTTTAAAACTTTGAAATCCGGTCTGCGTGGCGCATGGATAGCGGGCCTGACCGCATCTTGCCTAGGCATGATCCCCTACGCAGCGGCGCAGGAAAGCTTCCCAAATAAATCCATCCGTCTGGTCGTACCCTTTGCACCTGGGGGGGTCACCGACACGAGTGGCAGACTGATCGCAGAAAATCTGTCAAAAAGGCTGGGCCAGCAAGTCTACGTAGAAAATAAGCCTGGCGCTTCAGGCAATATCGGTACAACACAAGTCGCGAACGCTGAACCAGATGGTTACACACTGGTGTTGGGCTTTGACGGCACCATGGTGATTAACCCCCATGTGTTTGACAAGGTACCTTTCGACACAATCAAAGACTTTGCGCCAGTCGGCAAGATCGGTAATGCAATATTGATTCTAGTGGCCAATCCTGCAGTCCCAGCTAAAACGCTGCAAGAGGTGATCGCTTTGTCCAAAAAACAAAGTGGCGGCTTAAGTTATGGCACCTCTGGTGTCGGAGGCACACCCCATATCGCGGGTGAGTTACTTAATCAACAAAGCGGCTCAAAGCTATTACACATTCCCTACAAAGGTGGCGGTCAGGCCCTGATCGATGTGCAGGGCGGAACCATCCCTCTGGTCTACACGGCCGTTGCCGGTGCCTACCAACTCGTTCAAACCGGCCGCGTCATTCCGATCGCTGTTTCAAGCGCTCAACGCGCAGTCTCACTGCCTGATGTCCCTACATTTATTGAAAGTGGCTTGAAAGATTTTGTCGTGGACTCCTGGGTAGGTATTTTTGCACCCGCCAAAACACCGAAATCGATTGTTACTCGCCTCAATACCGAATTGAATCTGGTACTCAAAGATCCTGAAGTGATTGCCAAGCTCAATACACTGGGCATCACCGCCTCACCCGAAACTCCGGAACAATTCTCAGAAGAAATAAAAAAAGACTTAGCTAGATATGGAACAGTTGTCAAAGCAGCCGGGATACGACTTGACTAAAAAAGTCGGCTAATCAAGGGTTTTCACTAATGACTGTTAAAATAAATTCGCTGGTTCTATGGGGAGCCAGCGTTACTTTCAGGATATGGACATGAAATCATCACGTCGCCAATTCATCATTTATTCAGCAGCAGGCTTGGCCTCACTGTCAATGACCAATCAAGCCAACGCGCAAGCCATGGTTGCAGAAACCGACCCACAAGCGGTTGGTCTGGGATACAAAGCTGACGCGGCTACAGTCGACAAAGCAAAATTTGCAAAATACGCCGACGGTAACAACTGCGCCAACTGCCAGCTCTACATGAGCAAATCAGCAGACGCAGGCACCTGTGGAATCTTCCCAGGCAAGCAAGTTGCAGCCAAAGGCTGGTGCAACGCCTGGGTCAAAAAAGCTTAATTATTTAGCTTTTGGTCGTAAACCCTTCGGGGTAAAAAAAACCGCTACGCTCTTTCGAACGCAGCGGTTTTTTATTCAGCCTAGTATTACTGAGCGACTACGCGCGCTTCAGTACCTGAACCTTCGATATAAACACGCTGACCAACAAACAGATTACCTGTCGGTTGGGTCACTGTCACGAGCACGCCATTGCTGGTGCGCACGAAAATCTGCTGACCGGCAACAGGCTTGTCGTAATGTTTCTGAATTTCATTACCAGCTACTGCACCACCGATCGCACCCAAGACCATTGCGACAGCTTTACCGGTGCCTGAGCCAATCAGCGCGCCAACACCCAAGCCACCCAAACCGCCGATCACAGCACCAACGCCTGTATCGTGATTCGATTTGATCGTTGTTGCGGTGATCTGCTCAACAACACCCTTACGGATTTCGACTGGACCTGTAGGCGCTGGAGTACACGCACTCAGACCTAGCACCATCATCAATGCAACCAATGCTGTAGAAATTTGCTTAACCATCATCCATCTCACTTAAAGAATATTTGACAACTACAAGCATAAAGTTAACATACAGTATGTCATCTTGCTCTTGAACAGAGCATATTTGAATATGATTGGCCACTTTCTCAGAGAAAATATCATGAAAAAAATACTTGCCGCTACATGCATCGTGCTCGCCGGCACGACAGCTGCCATGGCACAAAGCACCGCTAAATCCTCATCGGCCGTGCCAAAAGCACACACCTCAACAGAAGCTTACGTTCAAATGTGCGCGAATAAAGCCGATGGTGCTGCGCAAAATTTTTGTAATGGCTTTGGACAAGGTGTCTATGAAACCTATCTGATCACACGCTTCCCTAAAAAAGCGCCTGCATTCATCTGCCTGGACAGTGTGACGCTGACACGTCAGGAGCATATCGACGCATTTATCAAGTGGACCACTGCAAATCCTAAATACAACCAGTTGTCGGCTGCCGACACGATCTTGCGATATCTCGGTGAAACCTACCCCTGCAAGAAGTAATCCGGTTGCCTCATCTCGTATTTGATTGAATTCAGGAGTTTCATCATGAAAAAATTACTTTTACTCGTGCCCGTTTGCGCAGCGCTCACCATGACTGGTTGCTCCAACATGAACACGACACAACAACGTGAGTTATCAGGCGGCGCGATTGGCGCGGCAGCGGGTGCTGGCATTACGGCTATTGCCGGTGGCAACCCAATCTGGGGTGCGATTGGCGGTGCGGCGGCCGGCGTACTGGGTGGTTATCTGTACGACAAAAATCAGAAAAGCAATTAATTCCTGACTGGATGTTGTAAATAAAAATACCGGCATTGCCGGTATTTTTTTGCCTCGCTTTATTTTTTTCGTTTCATATCTTTCCAGCGCCGGTGTACCCACCACCATTGCTCAGGATGCCTCACGATCGCTAACTCAAGCGCTGCGTTATAGGCTCGGGTATTGCGCAAGATTTCAACACCCACCTCATCATCGAGTACAGGTGGTATAGCAGGCCAGAACTTCAACACGTGCGTACCGTCTGGCTCTCGCCAGGATGCGGCAGGCATAACAGGAGCCCCTGTTGCCAGCGCAATCACCGCCATACTTTTATAGGTGCCGGCAGCATGGCCAAAAAACTCAACGGGGATACCTTCGGGCTTACGTGCAAACTGGTCAAAAGGAAACACGATGGCATCTCCTTTTTCAATTGTTGACACGATTTCCTCGAGAGAGCCACGTCTGCCCACTACACCAAAGCCCGCCTGATTAAAGCGACGCGTGAGCATATCGCTCAGCCATTTAGGTTTAATTGGACGACGTAAAAAATGAATGCGACCTTTGACCTGAGGGAAATGCTCTATCCCTGCAACCGTGGAGACCTCAAAGTTCCCAAAGTGTCCGGTCAAAATCAAGATCCCGCGACCAGCCTCAAAAGCCTCGATCATTGCAGGCACACCTTCGACACGCACGATACTTTTTTTGCGCGCAGCAGAAAGAAATCTGAACACGATCAACTCGCGCAACAAGGAGAGCAAATGAGAGTAGTGCGCTTGCGCGAGGGTTTTAATCTGCTCCTGACTGACATTGGCACCGAAGACCCGGTTCAGGTTTTCAAGAATGACGGCTCGGCGATAAGGTAAAAATTTATAAAGAAAACGACCACCCAATGAAGTGAGGATGGTTTTCGGAACACGCAAGGCTACGGCGCTTGCTGCTGTGGCCGTATGTGTCAGGGAGATTTTAATTTCTCCGACCAAATGTCGACCCATCACTATTTCAGCAGCAGGTGACACCTCCATATGCGGTGCGCCATATTCGTCACGTCTGACTGAAAAATCCATTGCCACAATGGTGTTGAGCGCAGTCTCTCGGGGAAAAAGTTTCAGGCAGGCTTCTTTCGCAGCAAAACGGGCAGCCAGACTCGCTGCCTGACCTGGCCCGGTTCCTGCATCCGCTATCTCCTGAGCAGAAAATAGTTTGAGCAGATCATCAGGCATCGCCTGAATTAATCTCTCGATGCGCACGATATCTACCGTATCGACCGCACATCCATCAGGCAAACTTTCCGCTGGGGTCACGTCTTTCAAAATTTATTTGACAGCGCGCAACAGCAAAGCAGCGTTTGTACCTGCAAATCCACGGCACAGGACCAAAACGATATTGCTGCGTGGCGCCCGGGTTTGCGCTGAAACATTCAAGCCTGCGCATCCCTCTGCCAAGTTGTCTAACGAAGCAATGCCAGGCACCACATTTTGTCTGCATGCCTCGAGGCCTACGACTGTATCCAGCAAACCCGAGGTTGCAAAAGAATGGCCATAAGACCATTTAAATGCGGTCACCGGAGGCATTGCATGACCAAAGACGCGCAGTAAAGCTTGCGCCTCTGAACGATCAGATTCTTCAGTACCATTGCCGTGCGTCACCACCATACCAACCTCAGCGGCGGATATCCCTGCATCAAGCAAAGCCGCTTCAATGGCACGTGAAAGGCCATCACCATCGCCGCGAATCGAGAAAATGCCTTCTCCCTCAGAAGCATCGCCGCCACCAAGATATTCGGCCAGTACGGTCGCACCCCTTGCAGCGGCTGAAGCTTCGGTTTCAAGCACAAAAGCGGCTGCACCCTCGCCTAATACGCAACCATCGTGTTTAGCGTCAAAAGGACTCAGGGCCGTGTGACTGATCAAACCCACGCGATCAAGATACTGCAAGGTCTGCGGTTCGATCGGCGCATCGTGACTAATCGCCACGACACGCTCTGCATCGCCCTCACGTAACGCCCAGGCGCTCTCAATTACAGAAAGCATGCCACTGGTGGTGTGATTGGTAATGCAACCGTTCGGTCCTTTTAACTGATGACGGATGCTGACATGACACAGAACGTTATTGGGTAACGAACGCAGCAACCACATCGGATTGACCATATTCGGTAATTCCTGACCAAATTTTTCCAGACTCTCACCAGTCTCGGCCATTAGAGGAAAATAGTCATAGTTCACTTCAAACGCACCACCGCCCGAGCCAACATAACAACCAGTCTGGTCAGCATAGTCAGCCGCTGCAGTTTCATCCAGCGCAGCAAGTGCGCCGGGCAAGCCCGCCTGCTCAATCGCCTGTCCACCAGCGTAAATACCGAAGACATCTGAGCGTCGTACAAGTTTCAGGAGTTTGCGATCGCCAAGGAGTTTTCCGCCGTTGTAATCAGGCACCTCGGAGGCAACTTTACAAGGCCAGGCTTGAGCATCCCAGGCGGTAATCGGTGCCACGGTGGTACGACCTTCGAGCAAAGTCTGCACAATGCTTGCGGGATCAGTCCCTGCGCCACAAATTGCACCGCTTCCAGTAATAACGATTCGTTTCATGGTGATTACCGTCCTGCAGCGATCAGTGCTGCGGTTTCATCAGGATGACGGAATGCGAGGCAACTGTTGCTGCCACCGAATCCGAGTGAATTCGACAGCGCCATACCAATGCGCTGCTCACGTGGCACATCGCGCACAATATTCACATCACAATCAGGATCAAGCTGCTGCAAATTAGCATTCGGTGGCATCAAGCCGTCTCGAATCGCCATCGCGCAAATACCCGCCTCGACGGCTCCTGCCGCAGCGATCAAATGTCCCATCACACTCTTGGTGGAGCTTACGCCGACTTCTTTGGCGCGCTCTCCAAACACTGCGTTAACAGCCGCACATTCACTGCGATCATTCATGGGCGTTGAGGTGCCGTGCGCATTCAGATAGTCGATCTCTGCCGTCGTGGCGCCAGCATCTGCAATCGCGCGACGCATCGCCTGAATTGGACCATCACCGGAAGGATGTGAATCGGTAATGCGATATGAGGAGAGCGAATTACCGTCTCCCGCGAGCTCAGCATAAATGGTCGCACCGCGCTTGACCGCACTGTCCCACTCTTCGAGCACCAGGAAACCTGCTCCCTCACCCAGCACAAAACCGTTGCGCGTCAGATCAAAGGGTCGGCTTGCTCGCTCAGGATGATCATTATCAGCAGATACCGCAGAAAGCAGACAAAACCCAGACAAACCGACAGGCGAAATCATGGAATCAAAACCACCGGTCAGCACGCGATCTGCCAAACCACGGCGAATCAAACGCATCGCAGTACCGACAGCTTGCCCACCTGATGCACAAGCCGTGTGCACCGTTGAGGCATAGCCACGGATACCAAAGCGTCGTAAGAGCAACGACACCCCAGCAGTCGACAAACTACGGCTAAAGGCCATCACATCATTGGCAACGGGTTCTTGCATAATATTGTCTGGAATCAGCTCGCCCTCTGGCGCGGCAGAACGCTGTACCGCCGCGATTTCCGTGTGCGGCACGGTCATCATGCCCGCACCCACAACGCAGCCCCAGCGGGCAGCATCTTGCAGGGTTGGACGAATACCTGCGTCAGCGATTGCCTGGTCCGCTGCAGCGAGAGCAAAACGATGCGCACGGCTTGCGTACTTGAGTAATTTTCTGTCATCAATCGGGGGCAGACTGTCAAAGCCTTTCACTTCAGCTGCAATCCGTGTCGAAAAACCTGACGCATCAAATATCGTAATGGGACCCGCACAACTTTTAGCCGCCTTAATACGGGCCCAGGTTGATGCAGCATCCAGGCCGGCTGGTGTGACCAAACCTATGCCTGTAATTGCAACGCGACGTTTAGCGCTCATGCGTGTTCTCCAGAAGCCGGAGCAAAAAACATCTTGGCTCCAGCGATCGTGCGGCCATCAGCTTGTGCTCCCACCTTAATAAGAATGGGTTCGGGATCATCCTGACCCGGTGCGGCCGACTCGGCAAATAAATTAAGCGTCGCACCAGGCGACGTAAAGGCGCGGACCTTCACATTGGTAATGCGTGTAACTTGAACCGACTGACCCGCCACCTCGGCTGCGATGCGCGCAGCCAATTGCAATTGCGCATCCAGCATCAGCGTTGCAGGAAAAACGGGTCGTCTGGGAAAATGATCCAGGAAAAATGGCGCCTCAGCGGGAACTGCGAGAAGTGACTGAAGCTTGATACCCGACTCATGACTCGTATCTGTCAAGTGTGGCGGCGGCACGCCTTTAAAAGCACCGGGCTCACGCCCACTCGTGGTGAGTCGTGCAAAATCTGCAGCCAGTGCGGCAGGATCATCAAACTCGGAGATATCCAGCATGGAACCCAGCGTGTCGAGCAACTCAAGGACCATGCGTTCACCGACCATGGCATGACCACGATAGGTGATGGACTCTTCGTCGCACGACTCGATATCGACGATCAGCTCGAGCGTATCACCCGGCTTGGGACAGGCAAAAATCCGCGTATCACCCGCTAATGCTGCGACAGGTCTGAAGCGAAAATCTACGGTAGACATCGCAACCCAGGCAGCCAGCTGACCAATCGCCTCAGCGACCAGACTTACCGGAAAATAGGTTGCAGCTGCGGGGATAGTGTAGCGACCGGTTACGCGTTTGACGCCGTCAATCTGCGTGATGCAGTCTACAAACGAAAACGCGGCAAACCGAGCGGGAGATCGAGCAGCACACTGATCAGGCGTTAAAACTGGCGAGGACTGAGACGCCCCCGCCGATTGCACAGCCATCAGCCAGCAGCAGGGGTTGCGCGCTGAGCACGAACCACGAGCTTGCAGAAAGTTTCTGGCGTGTAAAGACGTGCGATGTGATCGACACGCATAGGTGTCTTAAAGCGTGACTCGTCAATCTCAGAGAGATAAACGCGCAGACGGGCCAGACCTTTCTCGGTCAGGATACCGCCCTGCTCGAATTCCTCAACGGGCATATCGCCGCGGACGTCTTCGATGATCTTGCCGCGTGGCACTTTGATTTTGAACGCGCGCTCAAGACGGAAAACCATATCGAGGAAATCGATGGATTCAGCGTCGAGGCCTTCGATCAGGGATACGTCAAGCTTGATGTCATCTACATCGCAGCCGAGGGCATCGGCCATCGTTTTCTGGACGGTTGGAAAAACCGCCATGATTTCTTCTTTAGTGATGACTGCTTCAGCCATGATGGACTCCGGAAAATAGTACTAAATCGATAAAAAAGCGCCCAATTTTAACCTAAATGTGAGGAAAACCCCTACATTTAGTCCATCTTGAAGCCGCCATCCACATACAAGACCTGTCCGGTAATGTAGCCGGCCATATCTGAGACCAGAAAACCGACTGCATTGGCGATTTCTTCGGCCTTACCGTAACGTTTGAGCAAAATACGCGATTTCACCTGATCGTCAGCCAAGTCCCTGACTTGTTGCGACATTTCGGTCTCAATTACGCCAGGCGCCACAGCATTCACCTGAATCTTGCGCGGTGCTAGCTCAACAGCCAAGGCACGGGTCACGGCATCCACTGCGCCTTTACTGGCTGCGTAATTGGCCTGGCCTCGACCGGCTTTGTTACCTGCCACAGAAGACAAATTCACAATCCGGCCTGCGCGCTGGGACATCATGTAAGGAATCACGGGACGGGTCACATTAAACACCCCTCCCACGTTGGTATTGAGGACATCACTGATTTCGTCATCCTCCATTGCAGCCATCAGGTTATCGCGCACGATTCCGGCATTATTGACCAGAATATCAATGCGCTCGCAACGATCGGCGATGGCCTCTACAGCTACCGCACACGCTGCAGAATCCGCTACATCCACCTGAATCGCTGTCGCCTGGCCTCCGGCAGCCTGAACCGCTGCGACGACTTCATTGGCCGCCGCTTCATTGCCACGATAAAAGAAATTGACCACCGCGCCCTGACTGGCAAGCAGCTCGACGATCGCGCGCCCGATCCCTCGTGAACCACCGGTGACAATGGCAACTTTGCCTGCAAGACCTGATTCGAATGCCATATTGTTCAACCCGAAATACAAAAACCGCCGTCCACTACCAGCGTATGACCATTGACCCATGCTGCCTCAGGCAAGCACAGCAGATAAACCGCATCGGCGACATTGGCGGGCAGCAGGCTGGGACCAACGGGTGTGCGAGCGGCAAACTCGGATAAAACCTGGTCCCGGTTGGGGAAATGACTCAGGGCATCGGTATCGACGACACCCGCAGAAACCGTATTCACACGTATACCGCGTGGGCCAAGCTCCTGGGCCAACGTACGTACCAACGACTCGAGCGCAGCCTTCGAGGCACCGATGAAGCCATAATGCGGCATGGCGCGCTGAGCACCCAGGCTCGACATGGCGATGATTCGGCCGCCGTTTTTCATCAGGGGCGCGGCGTGCTGCGCGAGCAAATTGACTGCAAACGCGTTAGTTTCCATACACCAGCGAAAATGCTTAAGTGTCATATCCATGGCGGGCTTGAGCACGCCAGAGGCAGCATTGCTGATAACGATATCCAGATGACCAAATTCTTTAGTGATGACTTCAAACATCTCGGTCACACTATCAGGCACCCCGACGCTGGCCTGCACCGCAACGGCACGACGTCCCATCGCACGGACTTCAGCGCAGACCGCCTCAGCTTCGTCGTAGCTGTTGTAGTAGTTCGCGACGATATCGCAACCGGCTGCAGCGAGTTTTAATGCGCAGGCACGGCCAATTCCACGTGCGGCGCCAGTGACGAGCGCTACTTTGCCAGACAGGGGCTGAGTCATGATGAAGGGGATGCTCCGTTGGGATTCGAATAAATGAACAAGGCTAAAATTTTACCCAACTTCAGCCAAACTACCTATCCATCTTACAATTACGCAACTTTGAAAAGGAATGAGCATGTCTAAACATCCCCCGATGCCCGTTATGTCCACTCTGGTTTCGCACTGGATCAACGGCCAAGTTGTCTCTGACACCGGTGCGCGCGCGCAAGATGTCTTCAACCCAGCGACCGGTCAGGCGACCCGCAAAGTTGAGTTAGCAACACTGGCAACCGTCGATGCAGCAGTGGCCAGCGCCCGTGCCGCGTTCCCAGCCTGGGCCGATATGCCGCCGATCCGTCGCGCGCGCATCATGAACAATTTTCTTGCGCTGCTCAACGCGCGTAAAGACGAACTGGCGTCGATCATTACTCAAGAACACGGTAAAGTCTTTACCGACGCGCAAGGCGAAGTCATGCGCGGCATCGATATTGTCGAATTTGCCTGCGGTGCGCCACAACTGCTCAAGGGTGATTTCACCGATCAGGTATCAACCGGGATCGATAATTGGACTTTACGCCAGCCGTTGGGCGTGGTGGCAGGGATCACACCGTTTAACTTTCCGTGCATGGTTCCTTGCTGGATGTTCCCAGTCGCTATTGCAACCGGCAACACCTTCATTTTAAAACCAAGCGAACGCGACCCATCTGCTTCCTTGTTCATGGCCGAGCTCTTTAAAGAAGCTGGCCTGCCAGACGGCGTATTTAACGTTGTACAGGGTGATAAAGTGGCAGTCGATGGTCTGCTCGAGCACCCCGATGTCAAAGCGATCAGTTTTGTGGGTTCGACACCGATTGCTCAATACATTTATTCACGCGGCGCCGAGCTTGGCAAACGCGTGCAAGCACTCGGTGGCGCCAAGAACCACATGGTGGTCATGCCGGATGCCGATATCGACCAAGCGGTTGATGGGCTGATCGGCGCGGCCTACGGTTCAGCCGGTGAGCGCTGCATGGCGATTTCAGTCGCCGTATTAGTTGGCGATGTGGCGGACAAAATTATTCCCAAGCTCGCCGAACGCGCGCGCACACTGAAAATCAAAAACGGCATGGAACTCGATGCCGAAATGGGTCCGATTGTGACGCGTCAGGCACTTGAGCGCATCGAGGGATACATTGAAACAGGCGTTACAGAAGGCGCCAAACTGGTCGTAGATGGTCGAGGACTGAAAGTCCCCGGACACGAGCAGGGCTTCTTCACGGGTGGCACCTTGTTTGACCATGTCACACCAGAAATGCGTATTTACAAAGAAGAAATCTTCGGTCCCGTACTTGTGTGTGTCCGCGCCAAAGATTTTGCCCAGGCCGTCGAGCTGATCAATGCCCACGAATTCGGTAACGGTGTGTCCTGCTACACCCGTGATGGCAACGTTGCACGCGAATTTGGCCGCCGTATTCAGGTCGGCATGGTTGGCATCAACGTGCCGATCCCTGTCCCCATGGCCTGGCACGGTTTCGGTGGCTGGAAAAAGAGCCTGTTCGGTGATATGCACGCCTATGGCGAAGAAGGCGTACGGTTCTACACCAAACAAAAATCCATCATGCAGCGCTGGCCTGAGACTATTGGCAAAGGCGCTGAATTCGTGATGCCAACGGCGAAGTAAAGTGAAGAAAGCTGTTTGTCTGTTAAGTGGTGGACTGGATTCCACCACCTCGCTTGCCATCGCTCAGGAAGAAGGTTTCGAGGTGTACGCCTTGAGCTTTCGCTATGGCCAGCGTCATTCTATTGAACTCGAAAAAGCCAAAGCCTTTGCCATCGCTCGCAAGGTCGCACGCCACATCATTATCGATATGGACATGCGCAGTTTCGGTGGCTCTGCACTCACCGCTGATATTGATGTCCCGAAAGGACATCGCGTTGAGGACATTAGTGGAGGCATACCGATTACCTATGTGCCCGCGCGCAATACGATTTTTTTAAGTTTTGCGCTGGGCTGGGCCGAAGTGCTTGGCGCAGAAGATATCTTTGTCGGTGTCAACGCGATGGATTACAGTGGCTATCCGGACTGTCGTCCGGAATATATCGCCTCCTTTGAGTCCATGGCAAATCTGGCAACCAAGGCAGGGGTTGAGGGCCACCAGAAATTAAAAATCCGTGCGCCGCTGATCGATATGACCAAAGCACAGATTACGCGCAGAGGTCTGGAACTTGGCGTTGATTTTTCTGAGACGAGCAGTTGCTATGACCCGGATCCGAACGGAAAGCCTTGCGGTCAATGCGACTCCTGTCTGCTCAGGGCAAAAGGTTTCGCAGAGATCGGTGTAGTGGATCCGCTCTATCAAAAATTCGGACTGACTGCGTGAACGATCACCTACTGTACGTCGCTGCAGTCGGCTTTGAAGCTGCCTGTGAGGTGGATTGTCTGCCCGCTACGCATCGTGCGGCACGTTTGCACGGCCATAGTTTCTTAGGTGAAGTCCGCGCTTGTCTGCCAAGCGGCTGGGCAGCCTTTGACGGCGCAGAAGTCGACACGCTAACCCAGCATTTGCAGCAATGTGTCGCACCGCTTGACTATAGCCATCTCAACACGACCATCGCACTGCCTACGGATGAAAACATTGCGCGCTGGATTCGTCAGCACCTCAGCGTCCCGGGCATTGAAGCAGTTGGAGTGCAAAGCACTACGCACTCGGGTGTGGATCTGGATGCCAAGGATCACGCGCACGTCTGGCGTCGATATATTTTTCAATCAGCACACCAGTTACCCAACGTGCCTGAAGGTCATAAGTGTGGCCGTATGCATGGACATGGCTTTGAAGTCATCTTGCATGCAGATCAGGATATGGGTACGCGCGACTTATCGATTGACTATGATCATCTGGACGAAATCTGGGCACCTGTCCATGCAGAGCTTGACCATGCCTGCCTCAACGATATTCCCGGTCTGGAAAACCCCACCAGCGAAACGATTTCTGCCTGGATCTGGACTCGGCTCAAACCACAGTTACCTGAGCTTTCCTGGGTAACGGTCTATGAAACAGGAAGTTGTGGTGCGCACTTTGACGGCAATCACTATCGGATCTGGAAAGAGTTCACACTGGATAGCGCCGTACAGCTTAAACACGCCCCGTTTGGTGATCGCAGACGCAGGATTCATGGCCATACTTTTACCTTGAGGCTACATCTTCATGCTCCGCTTGATCAGGTCAAAGGCTGGACGGTCGACTTCGGTGATGTAAAAACTGTTTTTGATCCCATATTCAAACAACTCGATCACCAGCCGCTGTATCAACTGATGGGTGACGCAGACAGCGATGTGGCGAGTATTGCGCGACACATCAAAGCGCTCGCTTCTCCTCTGGTGCCTGAGCTTGATCGTATCGATCTGAATTCCACCCGCGGTTGTGGTGTGATTCTGCATTGGGGCGAACTCGGCCCCGCTCTGCCGGTATAAAGAGACATGGCTTATAGCGTCAAAGAAATTTTCTATACCTTGCAAGGCGAAGGCGGTCAGGCAGGATGCGCGGCAGTATTTCTGCGCTTTGCGGGATGCAACCTCTGGTCAGGACTTGAACGAGATCGCGCGACTGCGGTATGTCAATTTTGCGATACGGATTTTGTCGGTGTAGACGGCACACTTGGTGGGAAATTTAAAACAGCTGAGGAGCTTGCCTTATTAGTAGCCGATCAGTGGCCAAGCGCTGATCATGCGTCAAGATTAGTCGTCTGTACGGGTGGGGAGCCACTGCTGCAACTAGACACCACATTGATTCAAGCTTTGCACGAACATGGTTTCAGAATTGCGGTGGAAACGAATGGCACCATTCCCGCACCCGAGGGGCTAGACTGGATTTGCGTGAGCCCAAAGTCAGGCGCACCACTCAATCAAACAAGTGGTCACGAACTTAAACTCGTATTTCCACAGTCTGAAGCAATGCCTGAAAAATTTGAGGGACTCGCGTTTGCTCATTTTTTCCTACAAGCAATGGATGGTCCCTCGCAAGCAGACAATATTGCTCAAGCTACGCAATATTGCATGGACCATCCCAGATGGCGATTGAGTTTGCAGACCCACAAACTCATCGGCATCCGTTAATACTTTTTTACTTGGGCTGTAGTGCCAGCGCAAACTCTGGCACATAGGTCACCAGCATCAGCACCACCAGCATGATGGCAATAAAAGGCATGATGACGCGCGCGATCTGACTGAGCTTGAGCCCGCTGATCGCCATCCCGACAAACAGACAATAACCAATCGGTGGGGCAGCCATACCGATCGCCACATTAGTCACGATGATCGCGCCAAAGTGAATCGGGTTAATCGAGAAACTATTGGCAATCGCGATTAGCAGTGGGCCCAGCACGACCATGATGGCGATCTCATCCATCACCGCAGCCAGCAAGAAGAACACCACGTTGAGCACCAGCAGCATGATCCATTTTTCATGGATATTCTGTGACAGCCAGGTCGCGAGTTTCGGTGCGATCTGCTCTTGTGCAACCAACACACCAAATCCGGTGGAGAAAACGATAATCGACATGACAATCGCTGTGACTTTCAACGAGCGCCAGACGATCTCATTAATCATCGGCAGTTTGAGTCGTTTTTCAACAAACATGCCAATAATTAAAGCGTAAACGCAACTCACCACAGCCGCCTCAGTAGGCGTAAAAACACCGCCATAAATACCGCCCAGAACGATAATGGGTGCCAGTAATGCCCAAATACCGTCTTTTAACGCCAGGCCGATTTCACGCAGGCTCGCGCGTGGCTGGGTGGGAATTTTATTTTTCTTCGCATGCCAGTAGCACACGACGACCATACCCGCAGCCATAATCAATCCAGGCAGAATTCCAGCGCTGAACAAGCGCGCAATAGACTGCTCAGCGATCACGCCCCAGATCACAAACGCGATGGAAGGTGGAATGAGTGGTGCGAGAATTCCAGCGCTCACAGCCAGCGCCGTGGCAAAGGCTTTACTGTAGCCACGCTCGGCCATGGCGGGGATCATGATCGCCCCGATCGCGGCAGTTGTGGCAGGCGCCGAACCCGAGATCGCCGCAAAAATCGTCGCAGCCAAAATCGTCACATGCCCTAGACCGCCCGTCAAATGCCTCACGAACACATCGGCAACTTTAATCAATCTTTGCGATAAACCACCTGCTGACATCAACTCACCTGCCAGCATAAAAAATGGAATAGCCAGCAAGGAAAAAGATTGCGTACCCGCCACAATGGTTTGCGAGAGCAACAATGGTTCGATATCTGCAACCAGCAAAGAAAGCGCTACTACAATTCCAATCGCAAACGCGAACGGCACACCCAACAGCATCAACGCCCCAAAACCGGCGGACAACAACCAAGCGGTACTACTCATTGAGGGACTCCGCCCAAGGCATTAAGCGTTCAAAAGAAAAGAGTGTCACCAGAACACCAAAGACCGGAGCACAAGCATATAAAAATTCAATCGGAAAACCTATTGCTGCAGAGGTTGAACCCCGCGTTTCAGAAACATACCCCCAGCCTGCATAGGTCAGGAACAAGCCAAGTCCAAGCATCAACACTGCACTAAACCGCTCAACAGTTTGATGCAAGCCTTTAGGTAAAACCTCAATAATTAAATCCATACGCGCATGCGTCATGCGCCGAATACCAATCGCTGTCGTAATCACAACCACCCAGGCAAAGCCAAGCAGTGCGAGCTCTTCACTCCAAGACAAGGATTTGCCAAAGACATAGCGCAGGAATACTTGTGCGGCTAAAGAAAAAAGCATTAGCAACACAATGATTACTGCGGTGACTTTGAGTATTCGCTCCAGCCAATCAAATGCACGACGCATGTTCTTATCCAATAATTACTTAACGGCATCCAATGCCTGATTCATCATCGCATCGCCCACAGCAGCTCTGGTTTTTACATAGATTGGCTGAACGGCATTACGGAACGGAACCATGTTGGTCACCTGGTTGATCGTCATACCTTTTTGTGCCAAACCTGCCAGCAGTATCTTTTCATTCTTTTCTGCTTCAATGCGCTGCAAAGCGGTTGCAGATTTTCCTGCCTCGATAACTGCTTTGCGCTGGTCAGGCGTCAGCTTATCCATCGCTTTCTTGGAGATCAGCAAAGCGATCATCGAATAGGTGTGATTAGTGAGTGACAGGAACTTAGTGACTTCAAACATCTTGCTGTTATCAATCACAGCAACAGGAAGCTCAAGGCCGTCGATCGTGCCTTGCTGCACAGCGGTGAAGGTCTCACCCCAGGCCATGGGAACGGCTGCCCCACCCAACGAGTTGAACATATCGATGAACAAAGGGTTTTGCATTACGCGATATTTAACGCCCTGCACATCGGCCGGGGCATTGACCGGTTTTTTGTTGTTAATCATGTGACGGAAACCGCCTTCCATGTATCCCAACACGACGATGTTCTTTTTAGCCAGCAAGGCAGCAAGATCAGCACCAACTTTGCCATCCAGCACTTTTTGAGCCTGCGCCTCGCTGGTGTACAAAAATGGCAGATCATTAATCTGGAATGCAGGCTCCATCTGCGCGACTACCGCATTGGTCACGATGCCCGCGTCCACCGTACCGAAACGGATACCTTCCATCACTTGTTTTTCATCACCAATCTGGCGGTTCGGATAGAGCTGAATCTGCACGGTGCCGTTGGTATCTTTTTCAACAGCGGCTTTAAAGGCGCGTGCACCGATCGCATATGGATCTGTTGCGCCATCGGTCGTAGTCCAGCCAAGTTTGATGACGGTTTGCGCTGAAGCAGCAGGGATACCAAAGGCAGCCACTGCAGCAAACAGTGCAGAGGCAGCGAAGATGTGACGGCGTTTGATCATGTTATGTCTCCAAAGTGTTTTAATTTTTTCCGCATTATTCGAGGCGGTTAATCGTCTTTCAAGTTATTTCTGCACAAAAGCAGGAAAGTCATACAAAATTTCCGGATTATTCACCAGAATTTTTTGCCTTAACGCGGCATCAGGCAACCATTTAAAGACCGCATCGGCGATATCGCCATCATTTGGCATCGGTGCAGGAATGTTTGGATGCGGCCAGTCTGTTCCCCAAACCAGACGATCGGTACGCGTATTGAGCATAGCCTCGACAAAGGGAGCGATGGCGCCCCATTTGTCAGCAGGATCGACTACGCGATAAGCGCCTGATAGCTTGGCCCAAGCCACACCTTCTTTGATCAAGGCGCACATGTTTTTAAAACCAGGATTATTGACATCTGGCACACTCGGATGACCAAAATGATCGAAGACCACTGGCACGCCGAGCGTCGATGCCCAGGCAGGGATCTCAGGCTGCGCGGCAACATCCACTAAAAACTGGATGTGCCAGCCAAAGGGTTGGATCCGCTTGGCAAGAGTTTCTGCATCAGCCAATTGGTTGCCGCCTGCAAACAAAATATTGACCCGCGTGCCTCGGGTACCCGCCTGATGCAGCCTTTCAATTTCTTCTTCTGTGGTGTCCATTGACAACACACCGACTGCACGCAGTCGGTCCGAATGCGCACGCAAGGTATCGTAAAGCGTGCTGTGATCGTAGCCATATACGGAAGGATGAACCAGCACCGCTCGATCGGCACCGATCGTATCGTTCATTTTCTGAAAAGCAGCCCAAGGCGCGAGTGACGGGGTGTAAGAGCGATTTTCTGTATAGGGATACACAGCGGGATCTTCAAACACATGAAAATGGCAATCCACAGTCCCCGCTGGAAGTCTGTTTTTAGGCGCGACGTTCGGATCGAACGGCAAATATTCTGCTGTCGTCATGATGATGGCTGTTGTCCCCTGCTGATATTCTTATCGTTAAACGACTAATTTGTGCATGAAAGTAACGCACAAATGACCCTGCTGGCTATCAGTCTTATCCCTAACACCATGCATCATGCAATACCCAGCACTCAGACCTTGCGTTTCAGTTCGTCCAGAATTTCTTGCGTGTGTTCACCTAGACGTGGCGCAGGACGACGAAAGGCTCCAGGTGTCTCAGATAGTCTTGGGATGACATTGTGCATCGGCAAACTTCCCAAATCCCTGTCCTCCATTTCAACAATCGCCTGTCGACCCGTCACAAATGGATGCTCCATCAAATCAGCCACTGAACATACAGGACCCACTGTTACACCTGCTGCCTCAAATATGTTGAGGTTTTCTTCCTGGGTGCGTGCACCGATATATTGACCAATGATGGCATCGAGTTCATCGCGGTTCTGCACACGTGCGTCATTCGTTGCGAACTTAGGATCGGTTTTAAGATCAGCGCGACCCATCGTGTCAAAAATTTTCATCGCCATCGACTGCATCGAACCAGACATCGCAACAAACCTTGCATCGGAGCAGGCATAAATATTGCGCGGCGCTGTATGACTGGACTGATTTCCCGCCCGCATCGTAGCCTCACCAGTCACTTTGTACTTGGCAGCCTCAGAAGAAATGACAGAAAAAATAGGTTCGAACAAAGACAGATCAATCACCTGTCCGCGCCCTTCTTTTTCTGCAACGCGCAGAGCCGTCAATACGCCTGCAGCGCCATAGACCCCAGCAATCATGTCTGCGAGCGCCAAAGGCGGCAGCACAGGGGGACGATCCGGATAACCATTCAAATGCGCAAAGCCCGACATCGCTTCGACCAGGGTGCCAAAACCTGGTTTATGACTGAACGGCCCGGTTTGTCCCCAACCGGAAACACGGACGATCACCAGAGCTGGATTCAACGCCAATAACAACTCTGGCGCCAAGCCCATTTTTTCGAGGCCGCCTGGAACAAAATTTTCGATCAATACCTGTGAGTGACAAACGAGTTTTTTTAAAGTCTCCATCCCCTCACCCGATTTAAGATCGAGCACCAGCGATCGCTTGTTACGACCGTAGACTTTCCAATAAATATCCCAACCTGCTTCACGCCAGTTACGCAGGTCATCGCCCGAGCCTTCACGCTCAATCTTGATGACATCCGCACCGAAATCAGCCAGATACGCTGACAGCATGTTTCCAGCCACCAAGCGCGAGAGATCCAACACCCGCACATCTGAAAGTGGACCAACTGCATTGGGATCAAATTGTTTCACGCGGAGCTCCTAATAAATTTTGTTTAGCAGAATAGCAGTTGTTGCAGCTAACGCTTGGTCAAAATGGTCGAACGCAGTACATTCTGGCTAATAGAGAAATTAGGGGATCGACCATGAACAACACCACCAACCTCACGCGCCGTCGCTTACTGACGACGACCGCCAGTTCATTCGCTGTTGCAGGGTTAGCACCCGCCTTATCGGCTGCGCAGACTTCTGCAGCAACGCCCGCCACAACGACTGCCACACCAGCAGCCAAACCACTCCCTGCATACGTCAGTTGGAAAAATGCCGAGAGTATGATCGTTCATACACCCACGACGATCGAAACCAAGCGCTCCGCATTTGGTACGAGCATCCTCACACCGTCAGACCGACTCTACATCCGCAATAATTTACCTGCCCCGACGGCTGAGGTCATCGGCGATCCCAATGACTGGAAAGTTTCAATTGAAGGCGTAGCTAAACCTGAGAGTTTTAGTATTGCGCAACTCAAGACCATTGGCCTGGAAACCATGGCTACCGTGCTGCAATGCTCCGGGAATGGTCGTGGCTATTTTGCTGGCAAACCGAGCGGAACCAAATGGCAAGTCGGTGCTGCGGGCTGCGTCATGTGGAGCGGTGTTTCAGTGCGAGACGTCATCGCCATGCTCGGTGGCGTCACCAAAGGCATGGTCTACATGACCGGTACGGGCGGTGAAAAGCTTCCCGAGGGGATTGATCCCCTCAGCGTGATCGTGGAACGCTCGGTACCGTTGAGCGCTATGCAAGATGCCATGCTTGCCTGGGAAATGAATGGTGAGCCAATCCCTCTGGCTCACGGCGGTCCGTTAAGACTGATCGTACCCGGCTACAACGGCGTGAACAACATCAAATACATCAAGCGACTGGCGTTTACGAAAGAACAAACGCAAGCCGCTATTCAAAAAACCGGCTATCGCCTCTCCCCTCCTGGGCAGAAAGGTGACCCCAGTCAACCCGCCGTCTGGGCCATGGATCCAAAATCATGGATCACTTCGCCGGACCCGGAAGGTCAGGCGGTTAAAGCCGGTGCAGTGCAAATTACGGGTGTTGCCCTGGGTGGTTTGAACGCGGTCGCTAAAGTCGAGGTCTCCTTGGATGGCGGTAAAACCTGGAAAGCGGCTCGCCTCGTCGGGCCGAATCTGGGCAAGTACGCCTGGCGTCAATTTGCGCTGGCTGCGAATCTGAAACCTGGTAGCTATGAAATTGCTTGCCGCACCACCGACTCCACCGGTAAGGTTCAAGTCGCGACCTCTCCTGAAAATACTGGCGGCTATCTTAATAGCGGTTGGATTTCCCATGCGGTCAAGGTCACGGTGGTTTGATGAATCAAGTCAATCAAACACAATTAAAGATAAAGCTTCTCATCAGTGCTGGCTTGCTATGTCTGGGACTCACGTCAACAACAGCCAGTGCAGCAGACGCTAATATTGAGGCGGGCAGATTACTGTTCACCAAAGATGCCAAGCCAGCCTGTGCGATCTGCCATACCTTGGCTGACGCGGGTGCCGCGGGTGAAATCGGCCCTTCACTTGACGAGCTCAAACCTGATGAGGCGCGTGTGATCAAGGCATTGAAAACAGGTATTGGCCAGATGCCTGCATTTACCTCGTTAACTGATGAACAAATGCAGATTCTGGCGCGCTATGTTTCTCAGGTGACCAAGTAGTCAGTCACTCGCACCACGTTAATAAATTGACCGCCGTAAATTGACCGCCGTCAGTGCGGTCAATTTATTTCTACTACTTGCGCTGTCCCGTCTGCGCATCAAAATAATGCATACGATCCGCGCGTGGCTTTGCGAACACCGTCTCACCGACCTTGGGCGCACGCTCGTCTTCCTGGATCCTGACGATCAATGCATCGGCACCCATTTTGCAATACACCAGGCGCTCAGCACCCAGCAGCTCAACCGCCTCGACCACCATTGACCAGCCATCCGCTCCAAGCTCAAGATGTTCTGGACGCACACCCAGGATACTTCCCTCAGGAATCCCGGGGACATGCCGTAAAAGATTCATCGGGGGTGAACCGATAAAGCTTGCCACAAAGGTCGTTGCAGGCTGGTTATAGACCTCTTCGGGCGTGCCGAACTGCTCCATCACGCCGCCGTGCATCACGATCATTCGCTGCGCAAGCGTCATGGCTTCGACTTGATCATGTGTGACGAACAACGAGGTAATCCCTAGCTCGCGATGGAGTTTCTGGATCTCCAGCCGAGTCTGGGCGCGTAATTTTGCGTCCAGATTCGATAATGGTTCATCGAACAGAAAGACCTGAGGTTGGCGCACGATCGCACGACCCATCGCCACACGCTGCCTCTGCCCGCCCGACAAAGCGCGAGGCTTGCGATCCAGGAATGGCATCAATTCCAAAATACCCGCAGCCTTCTCAACCCGCGTGCGGATTTCTTCTTTGGGAATCTTGGCAATTTTTAAACCATACGCCATGTTGTCGTATACCGTCATGTGCGGATAAAGCGCATAGTTCTGAAACACCATCGCAATATCTCGCTCCGCAGGCTCCAGATTATTCACAACACGATGACCGATCGAAATTTCACCTGAAGAAATTTCTTCTAGTCCAGCCACCATACGCAAAAGCGTTGACTTGCCACAACCAGAAGGGCCCACGATGACAACAAACTCACCATCCTGAATTTCAGCAGACACATCATGGATGACCTGAACGATGGCTTTGCCTGAACCATAACGCTTAACAATATTTTTAAAAGAAATGGCAGCCATATCTATTTCTCAGTATCCACAAGGCCCTTGACGAACCACTTTTGCATAAGAATCACCACAATCGCAGGTGGCAACATCGCGAGCACCGCTGTCGCCATGACGACATTCCATTCGGTATACGCATCGCCAGAAATCAGACGTTTGATTCCCATCACGACCGGATACATATTCTCGTTGGTCGTGACAAGCAATGGCCAGAGGTATTGATTCCAGCCATAAATAAACTGAATCACAAACAAGGCTGCAATACTGGTGCGCGACAGCGGTAACAGTACATCCCAGAAAAACCGCATGGGGCCCGCACCATCCATGCGTGCCGCCTCGACCAATTCATCAGGCACGGTCAGAAAAAACTGTCTGAACAGAAATGTCGCCGTCGCCGAGGCAATCAATGGGACGGTCAGACCGGCATAGGTATTGAGCATGCCAAGACTCGCAATCACTTCATACGTTGGTCCAATTCGCACCTCAACAGGCAACATCAGTGTGACAAAAATCATCCAGAACACCACGCCACGAAAAGGGAAGCGGAAATACACAATCGCAAACGCCGAGAGCATCGAGATGGTAATTTTTCCGATCGTAATCACCAGCGCGCTCACCAGGCTGACCCACATCATGGGCCAGGCCGCTGCGATATGACTGCCGGCAGCCGTCTCGCCGCCAAACAAAGCGACACGATACGTCTCGATCATATTTGAGCCAGGCACGAGCGACATCGGTATGGATTGTGCGATTTCAACAGAAGACTGCGTTGAAGCGACTAGCGTGATGTAGACAGGAAAAGCCACAATCAACACGCCTAACAACAAGACAAGATGCGAAAGGAGTGTGAGTCCAGGGCGGCGTTCGATCATCAGTATTGCACCTTGCGCTCGACGAATTTGAATTGCACCACGGTCAAGGTCACCACAATCAGCATCAGGATCACAGACTGTGCAGCCGAACCGCCCAAATCCATCGCTTTGAAGCCGTCGTAATAAACCTTGTAAACCAGAATCGAGGTTGCCTTGCCAGGTCCGCCGTGGGTGGCCGCATCGACGATTGCAAACGTATCAAAAAATGCATAGACCACGTTGATGACCAACAGGAAAAATGTAGTGGGCGACAACAAGGGAAACACAATGGTCCGAAACCGATACCAGGGTGAGGCACCATCAATCGCTGCCGCCTCAATCAAGGAGCGCGGGATCGACTGTAAACCTGCCAGAAAGAATAAAAAATTGTAGGAGATCTGTTTCCACACTGCTGCCATGACAATCAAGGCCATGGCATCTGCGGGATCAAGCAGGTGATTCCAGTTCATCCCCAGCGCGCGCAAGGTATAGGCCACCACGCCCATGGGAGAGGCGAACATAAATAACCACACGACACCGGCAACTGCCGAAGCAACGGCGTAAGGCCAGATCAGCAACGTTTTGTATATACCTGCTCCACGCATCACCCGATCAGCCATCACAGCCAACAATAATGCGAGCGTCAGACCACATACTGCAACAAGCAAAGAAAATACCGCCGTTGTCTGAAAGGACTGTAGATACGTCGCGTCGTTCAATAAACGGATGAAATTTTCCAGACCAACAAATTCGGTACTCGTACCAAAAGCGTCCTCGTTGAGCACGCTTTGGTAGATCGCACGTCCAGCAGGCCAGAAAAAAAATACCAGCACCACCAGCATCTGTGGTGCGATCAAGAACCAAGGCAGCCAACGCGAATTAAACCGAACCTTTTTTTCCATTAACCTGAGATCTCAGCGACTGTTGGCTTTCTGAAAACGCTCAAGCTGTTCATTACCGCGTTTGACCGCAGTATCCAGGGCAGCCTTCGGTGCAACCTTACCTGACCAGACCGGCTCGAGCTCTTCGTCAATGATGGTACGAATCTGCACAAAATTACCCAGACGGATCCCGCGCGACTTGTCAGTTGTTTTACGAATCATCTGTGTCACCGCGACATCTGTACCTGGATTTTCTTTATAGAAACCAGATTTCTCTGTCAGCTCAAACGATGCAAGTGTCAAAGGCAGATAGCCAGTCAGTTTGTGACTTTTGGCTGCCTGCTCTGGCGTAGACAGGAAAGCAAAAAACTGCGCCACGCCTTTGTACTCGTCTGCTTTTTTACCTGACATGACCCACAGACTGGCGCCACCAATCACGGTGTTTTGTGGGGCACCCTGCACATCTGCGTAATAAGGCAGCGTGGAAATCCCGCTGGCGAACTTTGCATTGCGCTTGATATTGCCGTAGAGACCAGAAGAACCCGTCATCATGGCGCACTCGCCAGAGACAAACACGGCATCGGCCGCATTGCCGCGGCCCTTATAGACAAACTCGCCTTTTTTAGCCATGTTGGCCAGGTTTTCAATATGGCGCACATGCAAGGGGGAGTTAAACGTTAGCCGCGCATCAATACCATCCATACCGTTTGCCTTGGTGGCAAACTCGGTGTTGTGCCAGGTACTAAAACTCTCGAGTTGCGTCCAGCTCGCCCAACTAGTGGTGAAGGGGCACGCGTGTCCTGAAGCCTTCAGCTTTGCTGCCGCCTCAGCCACCTCAGACCAGGTCTTAGGTGGCTTTTCAGGATCGAGACCTGCGGCCTTAAAAGCATCCTTGTTGTAATGAAACACGGTAGTGGAGCTATTGAAAGGAAAGCTCAGCATCGCACCGTTAGGTGCGGTGTAATAACCTGCTACCGCTGGGACATAAGCAGCAGGGTCAAACGTAACTCCCGCCGTTTTCATCACCTCAGCCACAGGCTGAATGGCGCCCTTGCTGGCCATCATCGTGGCAGTTCCTACTTCGAAAACCTGCAAAATATGGGGCGCGTTACCCGCTCTGTACGCGGCAATGGCAGCGGTCATAGCCTCGTCATAACTGCCTTTGAATACAGGAACGATCTTGTAAGTTGTCTGCGTGGCGTTGAAGTCCTTGGCAAGGTCATTGACCCACTCCCCCAGCGCGCCGCCCATGGCATGCCACCACTGGATTTCAGTTTGAGCCTGGGCTGGCTGACTAAGTAAACCGGCAAAGCCGAGGACTAAGGCGCCTGCTAGTGTTGATGTTGTAAGTTTCATGGGGTCTCCTTGCTGTGGGATAGTTCTTTGCACTATAGCGATCATTTATGACAGGAAATAATGCACATTTGTCGCATACTTGTAACATTGAACATCCAAGCAATGCAAAAGATTGTGTACAGTGAACCCATATCACTAAGGCTGGCCATCTCAGCGACCCTATTGCGACAGACCGTCTGGAAACTTTATGAAATATATTCTCGCCCTGGATCAAGGCACGACCAGTTCACGCGCCATTTTGTTTGATACCTCCGGTCAACCCATCCAGACCGCGCAGCAGGAATTCCCTCAGATTTTTCCGCAACCTGGCTGGGTCGAGCACGATGCGACGACCATCTGGTCCACTCAGCAAGCCGTCATTCAACGGGTGTTTGCGCAACTCCCCACTACGGAAAATCATCCGGAAGTCGCGGCCATTGCCATCACCAATCAACGTGAAACGACTGTATTGTGGGACCGCCTGACTGGCAAACCTTTGGCAAATGCCATCGTATGGCAGGACCGGCGCACCGCAGATTATTGTGATGCACTGCGTCAACAAGGTCATCAGGCAATGATTCAGACTAAAACAGGTTTGATTCTGGATGCTTATTTTTCTGCCACTAAACTGCAATGGTTACTCGACAACATCCCTGGCGCGCGCGACAGAGCCGAAAAAGGTGAACTCGCGTTTGGCACGATCGACAGCTGGCTGGTCTGGAATCTGACCGCCGGTCGTGTGCATGCAACGGATCCAAGTAATGCCTCGCGCACCATGCTGTTTAATTTGCACTCCCTAGACTGGGACGAGCAACTACTCAAGCTATTCAATATTCCGCGCAGTCTCATGCCAACAATCGTTCCTTCCTCTGGCGTACTGGGTGAGACGGACCCTGCGCTGTTTGGACGCGCTATCCCCATCGCCGCACTGATCGGCGACCAGCAAGGCGCGACCTTCGGTCAGACGTGTCTGAGTCCAGGGATGGCCAAAAACACCTATGGCACAGGCTGCTTCATGCTGATGAATACAGGTCATGAACCTGTGCCGAGTATGAATCGTCTGCTGACCACGATCGGCTGGCAGTTTCCTGATGCGACCACACCCGCAGGGGGCACACAGGAAGAATCCAATGCAGGTTGCTGTGGTACGCCGGGAGCATGTGGTGCTGCAGGCTGCAGCGCCGGTTCTTGTGGTCCAGCTACGCCCCGCACAGACGTCACCTATTGCCTCGAAGCTTCTGTATTCATGGGTGGCGCGACGATTCAGTGGCTACGCGACGGGTTGGGTATCATTACCTCGGCGTCCGAGGTGGAAGCCCTCGCTCAAACCGTAGCGGATGTCGATGACACCTACCTCGTCCCTGCGTTTACTGGGATGGGAGCTCCAATATGGGATGGGCATGCACGCGGCACGCTGATCGGCATGACACGTGGTACCACCAAAGCACACATCGCTCGCGCAGCCCTTGAAGCGATCGCCCTGCAGGTTGCAGATGTTTTGACTGCGATGGAAAAAGACTCAAAAATAAAACTGACTGAGCTTAGAGTGGATGGTGGTGCAGCCAAAAACAATTTGCTGATGCAAATGCAAGCCGACTTCCTTGGTATTCCAGTCGTCAGACCTCGCATCACGGAAACCACCGCACTCGGCGCGGCCTATCTGGCTGGACTCGCAGTAGGGTTTTGGAAAAACACCGAAGAAATTACTTCGCAGTGGGCGATCGATCGTCGCTTCGAGCCTGCCATGAGCGAGAAGGACAGACAGGCCAAACTTACCCGCTGGCATCAAGCCATTGAACGCGCTCGCGGTTGGACACAGCACTAAAGTGCACACTCACTCACCGCACACCATGCAAACTCGACAAGCTGAAGACCCTCGCAAAAGTTCCAGAGCTGAAATACTGGCACAATTGTCTGAACCGAAAAAATATGATTTAGCCATCATAGGAGGCGGTGCAACAGGGCTTGGCGTAGCGCTCGATGCAGCCGCGCGTGGACTGAGCGTTGTCTTGCTTGAGTCAGACGATTTTGCGAAAGGCACGTCATCTCGTTCAACAAAACTTGTCCATGGCGGTGTTCGCTACCTCGCACAAGGCAACGTTCCACTTGTCTATGAAGCCGTGCACGAGCGTGCAACGATTTTGCATAACGCTCCCCATATCGCGCAACCGCTTGCCTTTGTCATGCCGTGCTATAAATTTTGGGAACTACCCTTCTTTGGTGCAGGACTGATTCTCTACCAGTTGCTGGCCGGTCAACGCAGTCTGGGTCGCACACGTTTTTTAAGCAAAACAGGCACGCGTGAGGCACTTGCTAATGTCCATCCTGAAAACCTTAAAGGGGGAATTCAGTATTGGGATGGTCAGTTTGATGACGCACGCCTGGCACTCGCCCTGGCACGCACAGCGGCTCAACGGGGCGCATTGCTTGTCAACTATTGCAAAGTGACAGAACTACTGCATACCCAGCAAGGCGTGTCTGGCCTGATTGCGCAAGACCGTGAAACCAGACAAGAATTCAGGATCGAAGCCGCTTGCATTATCAATGCGACGGGTGTCTGGGTTGACAGTATCAGGCAGCAGGACACTCCCGATAAAAAGGTATCTGAAATGGTTGCCCCCAGTCAGGGTGTCCATGTCGTGGTTGATCGCGAATTTTTACCAGGAGACCAGGCCTTGATCGTGCCGCACACCAGCGACGGGCGCGTTTTGTTTGCTGTCCCTTGGTTGGGCAAAGTCATCATCGGCACCACAGACACTCCACGGCATGATCTGAGTCGCGAGCCTGACCCCTTCAAGGAGGAGCTCGACTTTATTTTGAGAGAGTCCAGCAATCACCTTGAACGCGCACCTACGCGAGCCGATATCAAGAGCATCTGGGTTGGTTTGCGTCCGCTGGTTAAACCACCAGAAAACAATGGTGGTAACACTAAAAAAATTAGCCGTGGTCACACGGTCGTATTCAGTGCAAGCAATCTGGTCACGGTAACGGGTGGAAAATGGACGACCTACCGCGCGATGGCTTTGGACGTACTTAAACACTGCCAAGACCACAAGCTCATACCCTCAGAAACCCAGTCATCAACCGAAGACTTACCTCTGATCGGTTCACAAACGGGCAAACCCGTTGGACACAAAATGAGCGATGCGCCTGGCATGGCAGCCTACGGTGACGAAGGTGCGTTTGTCGCGTCTCTCCCTGGTGCTCAACGCGCACTGGGTGGGGGCTTAACAGAGGCGATGGTGCGATTTGCTGTGCGCTATGAGTACGCTCGCTGTGTCGAAGACGTGCTGGCCAGACGCTCTCGCTTGCTGTTTCTCGACGCGCATCTCGCAGAATCGATGGCACAGGAAGTCGGTGAGATTATCGAACAGGAAACCGGCCTCGATCCACAGATAGAGGCCTTTAAAATGCTTACCAGACATTACCGGCAGCTACCTGAATAAACCTCGCAGGCCACGCCTCAGCAATCACCATCGCTGAAGGCAGACTCAGCCCGCCATATGCAAGCCACCATTTGCATTGATGACTTCGCCAGTAATAAAGCTGGCGCCGTCACTGCAAAGAAAAGCAATCACGGAAGCAATCTCACCTGGCTGCCCTACTCTTTTAAGTGGAGTCTGCTCAATCGCAGACTGCCCCCGATCACGAATCAGCTGTCTGGCCATGGGCGTATCAATCATCCCCGGCGAGACAGCGTTGACTCGCGTGGCAGGGCCGAGTTCGCGAGACAAGGAACGTGTCAGGCTAATCAACGCACCCTTGGTGGAACTGTAGTGCGCGTTATAGAATGAACCGCGATGTCCCGCCATCGAGCTGATATTCACAATCGCACTATTTTCGCGCAGCAAAGGGATCGCGCGTTTAATCAGAAAAAAAACTCCATCCAGATTGATACTCATGGTTTGACGCCACTGCTCATCGGTCATCTCACGAATCGGATCAGCCTTGTAAATCGCAGCGCCTGGCACCAGAAAATCAATCCCGCCAAAATGTTTACGCGCCAGCTCCACCAGCTGATCACTATCCTCTGGTTTAGATGAATCCATTTGCATGGTGACAATACGACCCGCTACAGGATTGAGCGTCTGGATAAAAGTATCGAGTCCAGCGATATCCATATCAGCCAGCACAAGATTGGCACCCGCATCATAAAACTGTCTGACGATCTCGCGACCAATTCCACCTGCTGCGCCCGTGAGTACGAGAGTTTTATTTTTAAAGTTATACATATTCAAGTCCTCTTTGCGTCTTGCAAAATCAGGTCTGCGCCACGTTCAGCAACCATCATGACAGCACATTGCGTGTTTCCAGACACCATACCCGGCATCACCGATGCATCCACCACACGTAAGCCTGAAATACCATTAAATTTAAGTGTGGGATCAACAACTGCCTGCGCATCCGTTCCCATCCTGCAGGTACCAATCGGGTGATAGATCGTCTGGCCATTGTCTCGTGCGAAATTGAGCCACTGTGCATCAGTTTGTACGCTATCGCTCGGACTCATTTCAAAATCAACGTAATGACTCATGGCTGGGCGCCCAACAATCCGGCGAGCGATTTTCATGCCATCAATGAGAACTTGCTGATCTTCTGATGTTGCCAAAAAATTCGGACGGATCGCAGGACCAGTCATCGGATCTGCAGACTGAATGTGAATACTGCCTTGCGAGGTCGGACGCATACCCGTGACGCCCATGGTCATCCCGGGTGAGGTATCGAGTTTACGAATCGCCGCATTGGCGTAACTCGCATGCATGAAAAAGTACTGCACATCGGGAGTCGGTATGTCTACACGGGATTTGACAAAACCAAAGGCAAGCCCGGTGCCCAGTGTCAGCAAGCCTTTGCGTTGCGTGAAATATTGCATGACTGCAGAGCCTAAACGCCAGCCTTGTGCGAGCTCATTTAAGGTTTGGGTGTTTTTAACCCGCCAATTCATGCGAGTCGCAAAATGATCAATGTAGTTTTCACCCACACGTGGCGCAGCATGCACGACAGGGATTCCCATACCTTTCAACAGCTCAGGATCACCGATACCTGAAAGCTCAAGTATTTGAGGGGTCTGGACTGCACCGGCAGCCATGATGACTTCGCGCACGGCTTTAACCGTCACTAACTGCCCACCTTGACGATAGGTCACACCAGTACAGCGGCCATTTTCTGCGTTCACTCGCGTGACATGGGCATGCGTTCTGACCGTGAGATTCTGTCGGTGTCGTACTGGATTCAAATATCCCTCGACCACGCTCCAGCGTTCACCGTTTTTCTGTGAGACCTGATAATGACCAAAACCGTCTTGTTTCTGATCGTTATAGTCCTCATTGATTTCCTGACCATCTTCTTTGGCTGCAGCCAGAAATGCATCGACGATCGGATAACGCTCACTCACCTCATTGACATGCATCGGACCTGACTTTCCGCGTGAATCGGCCCCTGCGAGATAGGTCTCGATCTTTTTAAAATAGGGCTCGACTTCACGAGCGGACCAGCCTGTTGCACCCTGCTGCGACCACTGATCGTAGTCCTCGCGCTGACCGCGAACATAAATCATGCCATTGATCAACGTCGAGCCGCCCAAGCCCTTCCCGCGTGGGATCGCAATCGTTCGGCCATGCACGTTGTCCTCTGGTTGCGTCTCGAAACGCCAGTTATAAATCGGATTCGTCAGCAGTTTTGAAAACCCAGCCGGGATTTTGATCCACATACTTTTGGGCTCACCACCCGCTTCCAGCATTAAGACCGTATGCTTACCTTCCGCACTCAGACGATTTGCCAGGATGCAAGCTGCGGTTCCACCACCTACGATGACGTAATCAAACTGTTCCATTATTTTTCTATCCCCATGAACTCAGCCATCAGTTCAATCTGACTCTGCAACATCGGCAAACCATAATGAATACGACATCCTTTACTCTGAGCGGCCTCGAGTAATGGCGTCAATTCAGGTTTCATAATAATTTCAGCGACAAGCTGCTCTGAAGTGAGATATTGAACGGCAAGCGGCAAAGGATCCGTTGGAGCCATCCCGAGCGAAGTAGCATTCACCACTAAATCATGTCCGGCAGGATTTTCCGAGCCGACTTCCAGTCGAGCCTCAGGATAGGCCTGAGCGATGCGCGCAATCATTTCATGCACCTTCGACACCGTGCGGTTATAGATAGTCAGTTGCGACACCCCAGCCTCCACCAAGCCAAAAGCAATCGCATTTGCCGCACCCCCGGCACCCGCGAGGTATGCCGTCATGCCTTGAATACAGACCCCCTTAGAAGCCAGCCCCGTCACAAACCCTTTGCCATCCAGGATATCTCCTAGCAAGCGACCATCGGATTGACGACGCACGACATTGACCGCACCGACAGCCTTTGCCGCAGGTGTGAGTGCATCGCATAGTTCAACGATGCCTGTTTTGTGAGGCACGGTCACCACGACACCCCCGAGGTTTTGCACGCCTTTTATTCCACGCACAAAATCAGCAAGTCCTGCCGGTGAGACGTGTGTCGGGACCATCACGCCATCAAGTTGGCGGGCGACTAACAACTGATTAATCAGCTGAGGCGTTTTAACCTGATGAATCGGATCAGCCACAATGAAATATATTTTTGTTTTGCCTGTGATTTCTGTCATATTGTTCTCTTTTGATAGCTCAACCTTATTACAAAAATGACCCTCGCGTCCAGACTCCGCATGCTGACCTGTATTCTGGTGCTCTGTCTGAGTGGATTCCTGAGCGTTTGTGACGCTTCAGAGATACGTGAACATCATTTCAAAACCTCTGACGGCGTTACGCTGAGTTATTTGGAGGCAGGGTCAGGAACACAAACAATCGTATTCATACCAGGCTGGATCATGCCTGCGGCAATATTCAAAAAACAGTTACTGGCGTTATCTGAACGCTATCGTGTGATTGCACTGGATCCGCGCTCACAAGGCAACTCGGAACTCACTGCACTGCAACACAACCCAGAGCGCCGTACGAAGGATATGGACGAGTTTCTCAACGCGGCACAGGTCAAAGACTTCATCTTGGCAGGCTGGTCACTGGGCGTACTCGAATCTCTGGACTATGTTGCCCGCTTTCATCCCCCACAACTCAAAGGTTTGATTCTGATTGATAACTCCATCGGCGAAGGTCAGCCACCCTCTGGCCGGGGTTCAAACTTTCAACAAACCATGAATGACCCTAAAAAGCGTGAGCCCTATCTACGCAAATTCAGTCAGGACTTGTTTCGCTCCCCCCCTGCTCCAGAGTTACTGCAAACGGTGACCGACTCGGCCTTGCGGGTCCCCCCCAGCATAGCGATACAGCTCATGAATCAGCCTTACCCGCGGACCTATTGGCGCGAAACAGTCGAGGCCCAGCAGATACCGGTCATGTATGCAGTGACACCGAGGCTCACTGACCAGGCTCAGGCACTGAAAGCAAAACGGCCACCAGAACTGGCGACCGTTTTGATCTTTGACAAGGCAGGGCATGCGTTATTTGTTGATCAGTCTGAAAAATTCAACAAAGCCGTTCTCGATTTCAGCCGGCATGCTTTTTCACGTTAATGAGTGAATGCCCGCTATTAGTTATCCCCCCTTCGCACCACCTGCACGCTGCGCCGCTCGGTTGTCTTGTTATAGCTAAAGGCAAAGGGTAAGGGCTTGACCGACTTGGATTCTTTATAAGCTAGTGCCAGTGACTCTTGTTTCTTGCGGTTGAATAACTCGTGGGGATACAAAAATCCTCCATATAAATCAACCTTGCCGATTTGTGAAAGATAGCTGTAATTCAAACCCGTCTCGTCCTGCACGACCATGGTTGCATTGGCGACTAACTGATCACGCAAGATCGAAAAATAGGACTCTTGCAATAAATGTGATGCGGCCTTGATCAGCACGGGGTGACGCGTTTCGCGATTAAGCCAGTTGCGCATCGGCTCATCCTGACTCAGAAACGAATCAGACAAATTCAAGCTCACATAGTCAAGCGTGACCGGCTTACCCGCTTTACTCAACATCAAACGTACCGATTTCCAGGGGCCCTCGGATTTAACGAACTGATTCGTGTTCGGATCGAGTGCAATCGGATAAACGTCTGTAACGTCATAGCCTGAATACAACGCAAACGTGATGAGAATTGTCGTCACACCGATTTGTGCGTATTTGTCTCGCAAGTCCTCATTCAGATCATCAGTACGGAAAAAACCAAGTCTGCTGAACTTCATCCATTCACGCAAAAATTTAGATTGGAAATTTTGTGTACGTGTCGCCGACATATTCGCCATGGAAGCCGGCTCGCCCGCCATCTGCATCGCCACCATCACGTAGCGACTTGCATTGGGATAAAGCTGTGAAACCGTGACAAAATCCGGGCCTGAAAACGGATAAAAAACCGTACTTTGACCGGGATAACGGACTTCATCATGAGCCCAGTGTTTCATCGGCTCGCCCATATTTTTCTGATAAAACTGCCAGGCAGAATCGGCCTGCTGTTTATTTGCACCGGTCAAAAAAGGAAACGGCGGTGTGGGATGGGTCGCGCTAGGCAGATATTTGCCTAAGTGAACCTCTTGTGCGAAGGAGGCTGAAGCCGTCAACAACGTGAGCGTTGCAAGCGAGACAGAGAGAAGAAAATTTGAAATAAACCGCATCAACAGACTCATCCTGAATAAAGGTAAGATCAAGCCGGCTTTTTAGCCGACGGGTTCGCCAGCGCAATGCCCAGTACGATCAATACTAATCCAATCACGTGATAAAGCTTGGGAAACTCCCCTAGCAATACTACCGACATCAGCGCAGCAAACACGGGGGTCAGATTAAGAAAAAACATGGGTAATTGTGAACCGGTCCGAGCAACGGCCTGCTGCCAACATATATAGCCTAACAAAGCAGGGAAAATCGCGACATACAGAACAAGGCCAATTGACTCTTGATTCCAGACGATCGGTGCATAGCCACCCCATACGATCTCAGCGAGGACCATCGGCACGGCAAATAAAATGCCCCACATGATTTGCACCGTCAATACGCTGTAGCCAGACATTTCAGGTGGACGGTTGCGAAGCAGCCAGGTATAGAGGCTCCAGAGCCCAATTGCGAGCAGCATGAACAAATCACCCGCGACAAAAGCGATCCGCAAAATATTATCAACATCGCCTCTGATCAGCACCCAGGCAACCCCGACCAAGGAAACAATCGCACCTAAGGCCGCAGCGCGGCTGATCGGTGCCGTAAAAAAAGCCCGCCCAACCAGGAGTGTAAAAATCGGCCCCGCAGCAGTAATTAAGGCGATATTGATCGGACTGGACGTAATCAGAGCAAGATATTGAAGGGCGTTATAGCAAGTTGCGCTCAGGAAACCCGTCACGGCAAATAGCACCCAGTGTTTTTTGATCAGTGACCAATCCTGCTTGAGCTGTCCATGTACAAAGGGCAGCAAAATCAGCAAGGCAACCACCCAACGCAAAAAATTCAAGGTAATAGGCGGGATCGCCCCGGCCGCCATACGCCCAACGATTGCGTTACTGGCCCACAGGAGCGGAGGGAAAATCAGAAAAATCAGGGTGGACGCACGCATACCAGTCGCTAAAATTTATTGTTAGACAGGCACTATAAACTTGTTTTATTAGAGGCGCCCAGGCCAAACCTTCGCGACAACGTCATTTCAAAGAATAAATATTTTAAATCCCTGAAATAGATTGAAATGGGTTGAAACAAGTCTCCATGCCTGAACCCGTCTTTTTTTAATAGATATCATTAGAATAGGAACTATGGGAAAACGTCATCTTGACGCCCCTTCTGGAGATTTCCATGAAAAAGATTCTCATCGCAGCATCCGTACTCTTAGGCATGACGCTGGCTCAGTCCGCGAGTGCCTGGGTTGCGGGTGGTTACGTCGTCACGCCTCAGCCCGTTTATGTGATCCCGGGCCCACCACCTCCTCAGGTCGTGTACGGCGCCCCACAGCCTGTCTACGTTGCTCCACCCGTATATGCCGCGCCTCCCGTTTACGTGGCACCTCAGCCAGTCTATGGCGCACCGCCGGTCTACGTTACCCAGCCTGACAACACTGCGGCGATCATTGCCGGCGCAGCAATTGTCGGCGGCGCCGCCGCACTGATTGCTACCAATAATCGTGGCTATTACGGCGGCTACGGTGGCTACGGATATCGAGGCTACAACAACGGCTATTACCGTGGGTATGCCAACGGATACCGAAACGGCAATCACGGCTACGGTCGTTAAATAACCGTACGTAAATAGTTGGGCATCCAATAGTCGATAGTTGGGCACTCAATAGTCGGGCATCCAATAGCCCGACTATTCAAGAGCGTTTACTGACCCAGCTGGGTCAAACCGCCCATATAAGGCCTGAGGACCTCTGGAATCACGATCGTGCCATCAGCCTGCTGATAATTTTCGAGCACCGCCACGAGCGCACGACCCACGGCAAGACCGGAACCATTCAGCGTATGCACATACTCTGGCTTGCCGCCCTCTACGCGGGTACGGGCCTGCATGCGTCGCGCTTGAAAAGTTTCGCAGTTAGACACAGAAGAAATTTCACGCCAGGTGTTCTGCGCAGGCAACCAGACCTCAAGATCGTAGGTCTTCGTTGCGCCAAACCCCATATCACCCGTGCAAAGCAACATGACCCGATAAGGCAGGCCGAGTAACTGCAGGACTTTTTCAGCGTGGCCTGCCATGTCCTCAAGTGCCTGATAGGACGTATCTGCAGCGACGATCTGAACCATTTCAACTTTATCAAACTGGTGCTGGCGAATCAGGCCACGCGTATCGCGTCCGCCACTACCGGCTTCCGAGCGAAAACATGGGGTATGGGCGGTCAGGCGAATGGGTAACTCCGCGGCGGGAACGATGGTGTCACGCACCAGACTGGTCAGAGTGATCTCCGAAGTCGAAATCAGGTATTGCTCTTCGCCAGTAACGACATTGCCCTGCTCATCGAGCGTAGGCTCATCACCACCGCGTGTCACCCAGAACATATCGTTCTTGAATTTTGGCAACTGCCCTGTACCCATCAAGGTCGAGGCATTCACGATATAAGGGGTATAGCACTCGCTGTAGCCGTGCTGTTCTGTTTGCAAGTCCAGCATGAATTGCGCCAATGCGCGATGCAAGCGTGCGATCGGGCCACGCATAAAACTGAAGCGCGCCCCGGAAAGCTTGGCTGCGGTGTCAAAATCCAGTCCAATGCTCTCTCCAAGCGTGACATGGTCACGTGGCTCAAAACCTAGACCTTTTGGATCGCCAGAGTCTGGATCAGCCAGAGGGACCCAGCGACGCACTTCGATATTTTCGTCGGCGCTGCTGCCCACCGGCACGGACTCATGGGGCAAATTAGGGATTGCCATCAGCATCTCTGCAAGCTGCGTCTGCACCTCTGCCAGATCTTGTTCGAGTGCTTTTAAGCGTCCTGGTATGGCTTGCGATTCGGCCATCACTGCCGAGGCATCTTCGCCTTTAGACTTCAGTGCACCGATTTGCTTAGCCAGGGCATTGCGCTGGGCTTGCAGACCTTCGGTTTCTGTCTGAACAGCCTTGCGACGGGATTCCAGACTATTAAACAGCTCGACGGGGAACACCACGCCACGGCTGGCCAAACGACGCACGACAGCGTCAAGATCTTTACGCAACAAAGCAGGGTCAAGCATGATTCATTTGGATCGCAAGGCTAAAGGAGTCAATATTGTAGCCGTCTGCACGAACTAAGGCCGAATCAACCACTTCAATATGTAAGCGACCACAGCCAGTGCGCCTACGCTTAACACCCAGATCAGAACGAACCAGAGCCAGGGTTTTAGTCGCGGGGACTTTGTGGATGAGCCGGGGTTCAAGTCTGGTTTCCTTCTTGTTTGCTGGAGGGTGTTTGCGTAGCAGGCGTTTGTTGAATCGTTTTTTTGCCATCAACAGCTGACCGGGCCTGCTGATCCAGCTCACGCAAGTGAGCCATTTTGTCAGCAATTTTGATCTCAAGGCCACGGCTCACTGGCTGATACCAGCCTGGCTCACGCATTCCATCCGGAAGATAGGTTTCGCCTGCGGCATAGGCCTCAGGCTCATCGTGCGCATACCGGTAGGCGTGACCATACCCTAACTCTTTCATGAGCTTAGTCGGCGCATTGCGCAAATGAACGGGGACCGGACGGGACTGATCTTGCTTAATAAAGGCAACTGCCTGGTTATACGCCATGTAGCCAGCATTACTTTTGGCCGCAATCGACAGGTAAATCACCGCCTGCCCCAAGGCCAACTCCCCTTCAGGCGAGCCCAGGCGCTCATAGGTCAGTGCCGCATCATTGGCGATCTGCATCGCGCG
>CANCRX010000009.1 GCA_947380655.1 Alcaligenaceae bacterium
TCTTTAGGCGCCCAGCTCATGTCCGTCGAAGGAGCATCGACTAATTCAAAGCTGGTTTTGACGTCTTCCAGGCGCGGATCATCATGGCGCAGGCGCTCGATATGGTGATGTGGCGTCTCGAGGTGACGGTTAGGAATCAGGATCAGGTTAACTTTCAAACGTGATTCGATCTTGGTGATGTCGGCACGCTTTTCGTTCAACAGGAAAGTTGCTACATCAACAGGCACTTGAGCGTGCACTGCAGCTGTGTTTTCTTTCATGGCTTCTTCTTGCAACAAACGCAAGACTTGGAGCGCGCTGGATTCTGCATCACGGATCACGCCAGTGCCATTACAGCGAGGGCAGGTGATGTGTGAGCCTTCGTTAAGTGCAGGACGCAGGCGCTGACGAGAGAGTTCCATCAAACCAAAGCGCGAAATCTTGCCCATCTGTACGCGCGCACGGTCAAAGTGCAGCGCGTCACGCAGACGGTTTTCAACCGAACGCTGGTTCTTGGTGTCTTCCATGTCGATGAAATCGATCACGATCAGACCGCCCAAGTCACGCAAACGCAGTTGGCGGGCGACTTCGTCGGCGGCTTCCTGGTTGGTGCGCAGGGCTGTTTCTTCAATGTCTGCACCACGCGTGGCGCGCGCGGAGTTCACGTCGACCGCGACCAGCGCCTCGGTGTGGTCAATCACCACTGAACCGCCTGAAGGCAGGTCAACCGTACGCGAATAGGCCGTTTCGATCTGGTGTTCAATCTGGAAACGCGAGAAAAGCGGCACATCATCGCGATAACGTTTCACACGTGAGACGTTATCAGGCATCACCACACTCATAAACGCCATTGCTTGATCAGCAATATCGTCTGTATCGATCAGAATCTCACCAATATCGGGTGAGAAATAGTCCCGGATGGCACGGATCACCAGGCTCGATTCCAGATAAATCAGGATTGGAGCTGGATTGTCTTTGGCGGCACCGTCAATCGCGGTCCAGAGCTGCATCAGATAGGACATGTCCCAGGACAACTCTTCGACGTTACGACCGATACCGGCTGTACGCGCGATGATGCTCATCCCTGCGGGAATATGCAGTTGGTCCATGGTCTCGCGCAGTTCCTGACGCTCTTCGCCCTCAACGCGACGTGATACACCACCGCCACGCGGGTTGTTAGGCATCAGAACCAGATAACGACCGGCCAGAGAGATGAAGGTGGTGAGGGCTGCGCCCTTGTTGCCACGCTCTTCTTTTTCGACCTGAACAATCAGTTCCTGACCTTCGCGCAAGGCATCCTGGATGCGGGCGGTTCGGACGTCAACACCTTCTTTGAAATAGGTGCGGGCGATTTCTTTGAAGGGCAAAAAGCCGTGACGCTCTTCGCCGTAGTTGACAAAGCAGGCCTCGAGGCCTGGCTCGATGCGGGTAATGACGCCTTTGTAGATGTTGCCTTTGCGTTGTTCACGGCCGGCAATTTCAATATCCAGATCGATCAGTTTTTGACCGTCGACGATGGCGACGCGTAGTTCCTCTTGGTGCGTTGCATTAAATAGCATGCGCTTCATGGGATGTTTCTCCATTTAAATGGCACGTCGAAATCGACGCGCAGCCTTGGGTACGCTGGCTGCGAAACACTGAAGCAGGCAAGAGGATCTGCGCGCACTTCGCGCGCAGTGAAGGTCTTTAGACCGGCACGGCGCGCCAATCGGCGCGGGGTTCATTCAGCAGGAAGGACAGAGTCAGGATCACAGTAGTGGATGACAAAAAAGTGCTGAGAACATCAGGCGAATCATACTCAGGCGCCTGCTGCAGGAAAAAACGGTTTCAAGCTCTTGCTTCAGTATCGCGTGCGGAAAAGCGGGATCATCCAAGTGCGTGGGCGTAACGTAAAAACGTCGCAACGACACACTTTCAGAGCATCCCGGCCTAACCGGCGACCAGTGACCCAGAGGGGGAAGAAAGCAAGCGGTACAATACAAGTCCGCGATCCAGACGGAGACGCGACAACAAATGCATCTCGACGCCAGAGGGCTCTCTAAACCCTTTCAGGCTTCGCGGATTATATGCCGCTTTTAGTCATACGCAAAGATTCCTCAGTTTTGAAGCCTAAATCTACTGTTTTGAAGCCTAAATCACCCCGCGCAAGCGTCCCGGATACTTTTCGGGACACTTCCCGAGGCAGATCCGCGCCTGCTTCGCCAGTTCCGGTGACGCCTGCACGCCCCGCACCGATGGTCCGCATGGTTGAGGTCACCGAAGAGAACGACGGTCAGCGTCTGGATAATTTCTTGATGGGGCTCTGTAAAGGTGTGCCCAAAAGCCATATCTATAAAGCAGTGCGTGGTGGTGAGGTACGTATTAATAAAGGCAGGGTCCAGCCTGATTCCCGAGTCAGTTCGGGTGATGTGGTCCGTGTCCCGCCGATGCGCTTGCCTGAGCCCGATCAGAAGCGCCCAGCGCCTAAACTCGAATACCCGATTGTGTTTGAGGACGAAGGGCTATTAGTCATAGATAAGCCCGCGGGCGTCGCCGTACATGGTGGCAGTGGTGTGTCTTTTGGCGTGATCGAGTCGCTGAGGGCCTCGCGACCTGAGGCCAAATTCCTAGAATTAGCACACCGATTAGACCGTGATACCTCGGGTCTTTTGCTGATCGCAAAAAAACGCAATGTATTACTTAGTTTGCACGAAATGTTCCGAACGAGTGGCGGGCGTAAGCATTACTTTGCTTTGGTTGAAGGCGATTGGGTCAATGATCGTCAACATATCCGCTTTGCCCTGACCAAATGGACCACCCAGACAGGCGAGCGTCGCGTGAAAGTTGATCCGGATGGTCAATTGGCTCACACTATCGTTTCCGGCAAAAAACGTTACAAAGGCTATAGCCTGGTCGATGCGGAATTAAAAACAGGTCGCACGCATCAGATCAGGGTTCATTTAGCCTCAAGTGGTTTTCCGATTGTGGGCGATGACAAGTATGGTCGCGATGAAACGCACGCTTATTTCAGTCGCTTGGGATTTTCCAGAATGTTTTTGCATGCCCATAGATTGGAAATGCCGCACCCTTTAACCAAAGAACCTATGATCCTTGAGGCGCCACTGCCTGAGGCTTGTGCCAGCATTCTTAAAAAGCTAGAAGAAAATTAACATCTCTCGGACTTTAACCGGTGAAGATGAATGGAGGGAAGATGAAAAAATACTCTGCAGTGGTGTTTGACTGGGATGGGACCCTGATGGATTCAACCCAAAGCATCGTGACCGCCATACAGGGGGCCTGTCGTGATCTCGAACTGCCCGTGCCTGATGATGCGCAGGCTAGCTGGGTGATTGGCTTGCCTTTTGATCCAGCCCTGAGCCATGCCGTGCCAGATTTGCCCGAGTCACTTAAGCCCTATTTTCTCGAGCGGTTTCGCACGCATTATCTGGTTCGTGACCATCAGCTCAAGCTGTTTGATGGTGTGGAGGGTATGCTGGATGATTTAAAGGCTGCGGGTGCAATGTTGGGTGTCGCAACAGGTAAAAATCGAGTGGGGCTCAATCGTGCGCTGACGGCGACATCACTGCAACATTATTTCACGGCCACACGGTGTGCTGACGAAACCTTTGGTAAACCGCATCCAGGGATGCTGCTTGAGTTGATCGATGAGCTGATGGTGTCTGACCCAACCGATTTGCTGATGGTGGGTGATACTTCGCATGACTTGAATATGGCGGCAAACGCCGGAGTGCATGGCCTGGGAGTCACCTATGGTGCGCATGGTGAAGATGAGTTGCGGGCATGCACCCATCATGGCATTGTCCACGATGTGGCGGGGTTGCGCACCTGGTTGCTGGATCGGGTGACACAAGCTTAAAAAAGTAATAAGTTTCTAGTGCTAATACGTTTGTAGTGCTAATACGTAAAGCAACAAGCCAAGCCTGGTTGCTATCAGGGTTAAATGTTTATTTTTGAATACTCCCTATTATGATTGGCGTATTACATTCTGGAGTCTCATGATGTCAACCTACCGCTATCCTCGCCCTGACTCTTCTGAAATTACGCCAGAGCCCGTTTGGCAAAGCCGGCGCGATTGGATGAAAACCGCTGGTATCGCCATGAGTAGTGCAGCGATAGGTGGCGCATTGGGATCTATTCCCTCAATGAGTCTGGCGGCGACTGCGCCTCTCGCATCATTACCCTCCAGCCCTTCCAAGCAATATGTTCTGATGGAGCCCGCTACGCCCTTCAAGGACGCCAGCTCTTACAACAACTTTTACGAATTCGGGATGGATAAGGCTGACCCCGAACGCTATGCCCATACGCTTCAAACCACTCCCTGGACGATTCGGATCGAAGGTGAGGTCGCGGCGCCCAAGACCTTTGACATGGACGCGCTGCGCACGCTTGCTCCGCTCGAAGAACGTGTGTATCGGATGCGCTGCGTTGAGGGTTGGTCGATGGTGATTCCTTGGGTGGGTTATTCGTTGTCTGCGTTACTCAAACAAGTCCAGCCGACCGGTAATGCTAAATATGTTGAGTTCATTTCCGCCGTCCAGGAAAAAAATATGCCTGGACTGTCCTCACGATCGATTGATTGGCCATATGTTGAGGGCTTGAGGCTGGATGAGGCGATGCACCCTCTAACCTTATTGACTATGGGAATGTATGGCAAGGTTCTGCCGAATCAGAATGGCGCGCCGGTCAGACTGGTCGTGCCGTGGAAGTACGGTTTCAAATCCGCCAAGTCAATTGTGGCGATCCGTTTTGTTGAAAAACAGCCATCGAGCAGCTGGATGAAATCTATCCCGAGCGAGTATGGTTTTTATTCAAATGTGAATCCTGAGGTCTCGCATCCGCGCTGGAGTCAGGCGACTGAGCGTCGGATCGGAGAAGATGGCTTATTCGCCCCCAAGCGCAAAACGCTGATGTTCAACGGCTACGGCAACGAGGTCGCCTCACTGTATCAAGGCATGGATTTGCGTAAGAACTTTTGAGCCGACGCTTGAAAAATTTTTCCGTTCAGACCGTAGATCGTGCCAAGCTGCTTTTGTTTGCCGCCGGCTTGTATCCCTTGTTACGTTGGATCTGGCTTGGTTTGAACAATGGGCTGACTGCAAATCCGACTGAGTTTTTGACGCGCTCAGCAGGGACGTGGACATTAGTGTGTCTGCTGGTGACCTTGTCGATTTCTCCTTTGCGTCAATGGCTGTCACAACCCGCCTTGCTGCGTTGGCGTCGGATGTGCGGTTTGTTTACTTTTTTTTATGCGGTGTTGCATGCGATGGCCTGGTCCTGGTGGGACCAGGGGTTGGAACTCAACGCGATGCTGGCAGATGTCTGGAAAAGACCTTTCATCATGGTGGGGATGGCGGCTTTCCTGACCATGGCTTTGCTCGCATTGACCTCCACCAAAGGCTGGATGAAAAGACTGGGGCGCCGATGGCAACAGCTCCACAGGTTAATTTATCTGATCGCTGCGTTGTCCATCCTGCATTACTGGTGGCATAAATCTGGCAAAAGTGATTTCACCACGGTGTCGATTTACGCCGCTGTGCTGGCGATATTGTTGCTATGGCGTGTAGTCAGATGGAGATCCAGAAAGGTCTGATCGCGCGTGGTGAAGGTTTAACGCGTCAACCCAGTGCCTGTCGTAGGCAGAGCGAGCAGTCGAGCCGCGGTCTGCACATCAGGTTTTCCACTCACCCATTCAGGACGGTAGTGCATCTGGAACGCTGAAATCACATGGCGTGTATTGGCGTCCAGCACGCCTGTTTCTGGAACGCTGTAGCCCACCCGTTTGAGTTGAGCCTGCCACCATTTCGCATCCGGCAGGCCTTTTTTGGAAAACTCAACTTCGTACTTTGCCGCGGCGTTTTCATCAAACCATCGACCCACACCGTCATGCGCTAATTCTTTCCAGGGGAAAGAGGGGCCGGGGTCTTGTTTGCGCAGCGGTGCGACATCACTGTGACCGACGATGTTTTCTGGTTTGATGTCGTAGCGTTTTGCCAGGTCACGCGTGAGTGCGGTAACGGTATGGATTTGCGAGATCGGGTAGGGGGCACCCATCGTGCCGTTGACGTTACGCTCCCACCCTGGATGAACAATCTCAATCCCGATTGAACGTGGATTGATATAAGTGCGCCCATACCAGCTGCTTTCGCCTGCATGCCACGCGCTCATGGACTCATTGACCAGACGATATACCAGAGGAGGGTTGTCATCCGTCACCAGATAATGAGCTCCCACGTCTTTATTGGTCAGCACGGCGAGTGAAGATGTTTTAGAGCCTGCGGTGTAGTGCAGCACGATCATGTCGATGCGGCTGTTCTGGCCTTTAGACTTCATCGAATCAATAATCGTATAGCGGCCTTCAGGGGACTGGCTAGCGCACCCTGCAAGGATCAGTATCGCGAGCAGTGTGACAAAACGTTGGGCGATGCGCATGATGTTCAAGCAGCAAGAAATAGAAAGAGTGTGGGGTGTTTGTCGAGCACGGGGGCGGGTTGTGACTTCCATTGTGCGATGCTCAAGGTGCGCACCGATTCATCGGCTGTGGTGAGTGCGCGTGCGATGCATAGACGTGTATTGCCTTTCAGGTTTTCAACCAGACTGTTAAACATTGCGTTGTTGCGGTAGGGCGTCTCAATCAGTAATTGGGTTTGTTTTTGTTTCGCTGAAATGACTTCCCAGGCTTTGAGTTGCTTGACGCGTTCAGCTGCATCGACTGGGGCATAACCGTGAAAGCTAAAGCGTTGACCATCCAAACCGCTGGCCATGAGTCCCAGCAGAATGGAGGAGGGACCCACCCAGGGTTTGACTGGAATGCCCCAGTTGTGTGCGATGCTCACTGCGCGTGCGCCAGGGTCCGCTACCGCAGGACATCCCGCTTCTGATACCAAGCCGATGTCTTGTCCGGTACGAAGCGGTTGCAGCCATGCTTGGAGCGCCGCGTCATCGACGCGTGGACCGAGTTCGTGGATGGTGATGTCTTGCAGCGGGTTCACCAGAGGGGTGAGCTTTAAAAACGCCCGTGCAGTCTTGGCATTTTCGGCGATGTAAAGGGTCAGCCCTCCAGCAGTGGACTGAACCTGCTGTGGCAACCAGTCATGGATAGCGGCTTCGCCCAGGCCTACGGGAATGAGGTGCAGCGTGCCTGGCTTGTTTTTTGGAGAAGAGGTCATTTATTTATCTGGGTTCAGAAAGCGAAGCATACAAAAGAGGATCCAGTCCGCAGGCGGTCAGCATATGCGTCAGTGCGATGAGTGGTAGACCGATAATGGAGGTCGGGTCAGCGCTGTGCATGCTCTGCATCAGTGCGATGCCCAGCGCTTCGGCTTTTGCACTGCCCGCTGTATCGAGGGGTTGGTCGATCGCAATATAGCGCTCGATCGCCTCATCGGACAGTATGCGAAACACGCAGGTGGTTGGGATGTCAGTGCTTTGGACGTGGTCACGATGAATCACCGCCATCGCGCTATGAAAGACGACGGTTTGACCAGACATTGTCCTGAGCTGGGTTCGAGCGGCATCAATCGTGCCGGGCTTGCCTAGCGCAATGCCGTTCAGGCAGGCGGTCTGATCTGCACCGATGACGATCGATCCGGGGGCGCGAGTGGCCACCACCTGGGCTTTTTCGATGGCTAATCTGAGCGCAAGTTGGTCTGGTTGTTCGCCTGAGCGAGGCGTTTCGTCAATCTCAGGGGAAATCGTCGTGAAAGGTATCCTTAATCTCCCTAGTAGCTCGCGTCGGTACGGCGAGCTGGAGGCGAGAATTAAAGGGTAGGGTATTGTGGTCATGGGATCACAGCAAAATTGACGATTACAGGGTAAACACGCTATTATCTCTTGCTTTGCTGCTTTTATAAAAGCCTGCAACAAGGTTGAAATCAAGATAATGTTGGCGCTCTCGAATGTTAGCGCTCTCTGATGTTAGTGTTTGGGTGCAAGCACTTTAGGGTAAGCGAGATCAGTAAATGACGGACTCAGCCGCAATGCATTGCGTCCTTGGCTTGCCAGGTCAGATAGATGCGTTTGAATTCGCCCGTCGCGGTCGTTCGCAGGCAGGTGTGTTTAGTGTGCATCGGCTGCAACGTTTGCTGGATGGTCTGGCTGATCAGCCTTCTGTTGAACTGGTTGAACTCAACAGTGCTCCTGAGGAGCCTGGACTGGTCAGATATGTGCTGATTGGTCAGTTAAATGCTTCAGGTAGGCCACAGTTGGTGTTGCGTGTTCAGGCCAAAATACTGCTCGAATGCCAGCGCTGTTTAGGACCGATGGTGTTGTCTGTTGACAGAGAGACGGCCTTTGATCTGGTCAGGCGCGAAGCAGATCTTGGCGAAGAGTCTTTTGACGAAGACAGCTTTGATGAGCCTGAAAAATTAGTAGGATCCCGCCAGTTTGATGTGCTGGATCTGATAGAAGACGAGTTGATTTTAGAAGTGCCCTATGTGCCGCGACACGAGCAGTGTACGGACATGGCTGAGACGGAGTCTGATGACTCTGGGCAGGACGAAGGGGAAGAGCGTCCATCGCCGTTTGCGGTGTTGGAACAGCTTAAAACAAAGCGTTAAATCAAGCTTAAAAGGCAAGGTTTAATTTAGTGCATTAATTGGTTATTACTAAGATGGTTGGCGTACAATTCGCCGATCCACAGGAGTTGTCATGGCTGTTCAGCAAAACAAAAAATCACCATCAAAGCGCGGTATGCACCGTTCGCACGACTTTTTGACGAATCCGTCAACGGCTATCGAGCCGAACACAGGCGAGCAGCATATTCGTCACCACATTAGCCCAACCGGCTTTTATCGTGGTCGCAAGGTCCTCAAGACCAAAGCTGACGAATAATACGCGGTTGACAGGCATCACTCGTCTAATCTTGAGTTTATTCGTGTGACTGCGCACAATCACGTGGAACCCGTTATTCGTATTGCGATCGACTGCATGGGTGGTGACACAGGTATTGCTGTCACTGTTCCTGCTGCATTCGATTTCGCTGCGCGTTTTCCAGATACTGAGCTACTGCTCGTCGGTTTGCCCGATGAGCTGAGTTCTGCTGTCTCGGCCGCCTGCAAAAAATTTCCGACTGTATCCGCTGATCGTTATCGAATTGTGCCGGCTTCTGAAGTCGTGACAATGGATGATCCGGTGGAAATCGCCTTGCGCCGCAAGAAAGACTCTTCGATGAGACTGGCTGCTCAAGCAGTCAAGGACGGCGAGGCCGATGCCTGTGTCTCTGCAGGTAATACCGGTGCGTGGATGGCAATCTCCCGATATATTCTTAAAACAATACCTGGTATCGATCGCCCGGCCATTGCTTCGGCGCTGCCGAACCAAAAAGGCGGCAATACTACGATGCTAGATCTGGGGGCGAACGTTGACTGCACGCCCGAGCACTTGTTGCAGTTTGCCATTATGGGCACTGCGCTGGCTCAGGTCGGTTCCAGTGGCCAGCAGCCGAGCGTGGGTCTGCTCAATATCGGCGAAGAAGTCATCAAGGGTAACGAAACCGTCAAATTAGCCGCTGAGTTGTTGCGCAAGAGTTCGTTGAATTTTTACGGCAACGTCGAAGGCGATGACATATTCAAAGGCACGGTTGATGTGGTGGTGTGCGATGGTTTTGTTGGTAATGTGGCACTGAAAAGCGCCGAAGGTCTGGCTCGCCTGATCGCCACCTATATCCGCGAAGAATTTAAACGAAATTTCCTGACTCAGGCGATGGGCATGCTCGCAATGCCCGTACTAAATCGTTTTCGCTACCGGTTGGATAATCGTCGTCTGAATGGCGCTGCGTTATTGGGTTTACGTGGCATTGTGATTAAAAGTCACGGCTCGGCAGATGCCTATGCTTTTGGTTTTGCATTAGAGCGCGCACGCGATGCCGTGGTCAATGGCTTGCTTGAACGAACGACTCAGGCGATTGCTCAACTGACGCAATTTGCAGCCGTGACTGAAACAGATTGTTCTGGAGACTCCGCATGAGTGCATCCATGCCCTTTGCCCGCATTATTGGTTCAGGCAGTTATCTGCCCCCCAATCTGGTAACCAACGATGCGCTGGCAGCAGATATGGCAACTCGCCAGATAGAAACTTCCGATGAGTGGATCGCCGATCGCACAGGCATCCGTCAGCGCTATATCGCTGATCGTGGCGTCAAAACGAGCGCCCTTGCCACCGAAGCTGCACGCCGTGCTCTGGCGGATGCGGGGGTGGATGCAAGCGAAGTTGATCTGATTATCGTCGCCACTTCTACGGCCGATTTTGTGTTCCCAAGTACCGCTTGTATTGTTCAGGCAGGTCTGGGCAATAAAGGCGCTGCGGCTTTTGATGTGCAGGCTGTCTGTAGCGGTTTTGTTTATGCGCTGACGACGGCTGACAGTTTTATACGTGCTGGCCGCTCCAAGTGCGCGGTGGTCATTGGTGCCGAGGTGTTTTCCAGTATTCTTGACTGGAACGACCGGGGCACCTGTGTATTGTTTGGTGATGGTGCTGGAGCCGTAGTGTTGCAGGCTAGCGATACGCCTGGCATTATCGGCGCCGAGTTGCATGCGGATGGCAGCCAGATGAATATTTTGACCGCAGCAGGTAATGTTGCCTACGGTCAGGTAACAGGTGATCCATTTTTGCGCATGGATGGTCAGGCGGTGTTCAAACAAGCGGTGACGGTTCTTGACCGTTCTGCCCGCTCAGTGACCGCCCAGGCTGGTCTGACGATGGCGGATGTGGATTGGATGATTCCGCATCAGGCGAATCTCCGTATTTTGACGTTTCTTGCACGTAAACTTGACGTGCCGCTCGAAAAAGTTGTGGTCACCGTTGATCAGCATGCCAATACTTCTGCTGCGAGTGTGCCACTCGCCTTGGATGTTGCCCGTCGCGATGGGCGAATCAAACCCGGTCAGCTGGTGTTGTTGCAAGGCGTCGGGGGTGGTTTTACCTGGGGTTCTGTACTAGTCAGGATGTAATTTTTTTCATAACGGCTTTACTTTTAGCTTGATGACGATAAACATGAAATTTGCGTTTGTATTTCCAGGTCAAGGTTCCCAGTCTGTTGGCATGATGGATGCTTGGGCGTCGCATCCCGCCGCGATGAAAGTGATTGCTGACGCGTCAGCCGCACTCGGTGAGGATCTCGGTGCCTTGATGGCACAGGGTCCTGCAGAGCAACTGAGCCTGACGACCAATACACAGCCTGCTATGTTGACTGCTGGTGTAGCGATGTTTGAAGCCTGGCGGGCTGCGGGTGGACCCACTGCATCAATGATGGCAGGCCACAGTCTGGGTGAGTATGCCGCACTGACGGCGGCTGGTTCAGTTGATTTGGCTGATGCGGTGCGTCTGGTGCGTATCCGCGCGGATGCGATGCAGGCTGCAGTGCCTGTGGGTACCGGTGCGATGGCTGCCGTGCTGGGTCTGGATGATGACTCCGTCCGTGCTGCGTGTGCTGAAGCGGCTCAGGGTGAGGTCGTTGAAGCCGTTAATTTCAATGCCCCTGCGCAAGTCGTGATCGCGGGGCATGCCGAGGCTGTACAGCGGGCCATTACTGCGGCAAAGGCGCGTGGAGCAAAGCGTGCGATGTTGCTGCCTGTCTCCGCACCGTTTCACTCGAGTTTGCTCAAGCCTGCTGCCGAGGTGCTTTCAAAAGCGCTGGCAACAGTGACAGTACGTACGCCAGAGGTCCCCGTCATCAATAACGTTGATGTGGTGATCACCCAGGATCCGGCTGCGATTCGTGATGCGCTGGTGCGTCAGGCCTGGCATGCTGTGCGCTGGGTTGAGATCGTTCAGGCCATGAAGGCGCAGGGTATTACCCATGTTGTCGAATGCGGTCCTGGTAAGGTACTTTCTGGCATGGTTAAACGCATTGAGCCAGACATGGTGGCGCTTTCAGTAACAGATCCGGAGTCCATGCAGGTCGCTCTTGAAACGTTGGCTGGCGCAGCCTGAGGAAATGACCATGGATTTAAAAGATAAAGTTGCTCTGGTGACTGGTGCTTCGCGCGGGATTGGTCGTGCGATTGCCCGCGAATTGGCGGCGCGTGGTGCGATCGTGATCGGTACTGCGACAACGCAAGCCGGTGCACAGGCTATTACTGAAATGCTGGCTGCGCAGGGCGGCCGCGGTGTCGTGCTCAATGTTACCGATGTACCTGGTTGCGACGCATTGATCGAAGCGCTTGGTAAAGAAGCCGCAGGCGGCCCGCATATTCTTGTCAATAATGCTGGAATTACCCGTGATACTCTCGCGATGCGCATGAAAGACGAGGACTGGGATGCTGTGCTGGAAACCAACCTGACTTCTGTTTTTCGTCTCTCACGCGCTGTGATGCGCAGTATGATGAAGGCACGCTGGGGTCGTATTATTAATATCACCTCGGTGGTGGGATCAAGCGGTAATCCTGGACAGGCTAATTACGCTGCAGCTAAAGCCGGCGTGGCGGGTATGTCCCGAGCGCTTGCCCGTGAACTCGGGAGTCGCGGTGTCACGGTAAACTGTGTCGCACCAGGTTTTATTGAAACAGATATGACAGCCGAGTTGGGAGAGTCCCAAACGGCTGCATTACTTGGGCAAATCCCCCTCGGAAGACTGGGATCTGCCTCGGATATTGCACACGCGGTTGCCTTTTTGGCGTCGCCGAATGCTAGTTACATTACGGGTACGACTTTGCACGTCAATGGCGGCATGTACTTGTAATAGGTTTTTTTCTCCCGGTTAGCTATAATTCGCCGGACTTTTTCCTTTTGGAGATCTGCATGGAAAGCATCGAACAGCGCGTCAAGAAGATAGTCGCTGAACAACTTGGCGTTAACGAAGCCGAGATCAAAAACGCCTCTTCATTCCTTGATGACCTCGGTGCCGATTCGCTCGATATGGTCGAGCTGGTGATGGCGCTTGAGGACGAGTTCGAAACTGAAATCCCTGACGAAGAAGCTGAAAAAATCACGACCGTTCAGCAAGCAGTGGATTACATCACTTCGCGTTCCAAGTAATCATCAATTCGCGGCATCAAGCGGAGTCATCCGCTGAGCTGTCGGGCGGTTGAGGCGATTAATGTGCGGCATCTCGGGGCTTTGCCCTGTTTGCTAGTACATTCAATGTCTTGGCCGCCTTTATCACATATAAGGAGTGATCCGTGAAACGACGTGTCGTCATTACAGGCCTTGGGATCGTATGCCCAGTGGGTAACGATATCGCTTCAGCCTGGGACAATATCGTTAACGGTCGGTCCGGTATCGGACGGATTACACGTTTTGACCCGAGTGCGTTTAACGCGCACATAGCAGGTGAAGTCAAAGGCTTTGACATCACCACGCTGATTCCTCAAAAAGAAGCACGCACAATGGATACTTTTATCCATTACGGTATCGCTGCTGGCGTGCAGGCTTGGAAAGATTCGGGACTCGAAATCACTGAAGCCAACGCTGAGCGCGTGGGCGTCATCGTGGGTTCCGGTATTGGTGGTCTGCAGCGTATCGAAGAAACGCAGACCGAATACCTCGAGCGTGGACCCCGCCGTATTTCCCCATTTTTTGTACCGGCCTCGCTGATTAACCTGATTTCAGGTCAGTTATCCATCATGCTAGGCCTAAAAGGCCCATCCTATGCCGTTGTTTCAGCTTGCACAACCGGTCTGCATTCGATTGGTGATGCGGCACGCTTGATTGAGTATGGCGATGCGGACGTGATGGTGGCGGGCGGTGCTGAATCGACCGTTTCCCCACTCGGTATTGGTGGCTTTGCTGCGATGCGTGCCTTGTCCCAGCGTAACGATGATCCAACCACAGCCTCGCGTCCCTGGGATCGTGACCGTGATGGTTTCGTGCTGGGCGAGGGTGCAGGTGTGCTCGTGCTCGAAGAATACGAACACGCTAAAAAACGTGGTGCGCGTATATATGGTGAGTTTGCTGGTTATGGGATGAGCTCTGATGCGCATCACATTACGGCACCTGACCGTGATGGCCCACGTCGTGGCGTGATCAATGCCTTGCGTAATGGTGGCATCAACGCCAATGAGGTGGATTATGTCAACGCGCACGGCACTTCGACACCCCTCGGTGACAAAAACGAAACCGAAGCCCTGAAACTCGCATTTGGAGATCACGCCAAGAAACTTGTGATCAACTCCACCAAATCGATGACAGGTCATCTGCTGGGTGCAGCAGGTGGTATTGAGGCGGTGTTCACAACGCTCGCCGTGCATCATCAAATCTCCCCACCAACAATCAATATTTTCAACCAGGATCCAGAGTGCGATCTCGACTACTGCGCAAATACTGCGCGGGAGATGAAGATCGACGTGGCCTTGTCGAATTCTTTTGGTTTTGGTGGCACCAACGGTTCAATGGCTGTGCGTCGTCTTTGATCGCAGCTTGACCGATGGTTTGACTCTTTGCGTGACGCTGTCCCGTCCCAGACGGGCAGTGCTCACGGAAATTTTTGCTCTGGCGAGCGCCGGCTCGGCCTTAGCCCTGACTGCAGTCTGGGCGCATTTTCACTGGATCGCCGTAATAGGGATGGCTTGCCTGCCTGGCTTGCCTGCGCTCTATGGTTATTTATTTCGCGCCTCTGGATCGCCTGCATTGTTGTATCTGCACCCCCAGTCCGAGTGGAAAATTGTCTCGCAAGATGAACAAAACATTCAGTCTGTGCAATTAATTCAGTGTTGGCAGCATTTTTTTGGTCTGACGTTGAGCTTGAAACTCCTTAATCGCCCCCATAACAAGCAGGAAACTGTCAGAATGACTGTCTGGCGTTGCCAGATTGCCTCTGAGCCGTATCGTCGGATGTGCGTGATGGCTGCCTGGAGGCTGGATCAGCCTGAGATCGAGAAAAAACTGGAGATTGTGTGACTGAGCGTGATGTAGATGCTGAATTAGTCGCCCGCGTGCAAAATGGCGATAAAAAGGCATTTGACCTGCTGGTGTTGAAATATCAACGCAAAATCATGCGGCTCTTGTCGAGGATGATACGCGACCCTGCTGAGACGGAGGATGTGGCACAGGAAGCCTTTATCAAGGCTTATCGTGCGCTGCCCCAATTCAGAGGCGATAGTGCCTTTTACACCTGGCTTTACCGCATTGCGATCAACACCGCACGCAACTGGTTGGCCACAAATAAACGACGCCCAAGCACTTCTTCTTCATTTGAGAACGAAGAAGGTGAAACTTTTGACGAAACTGAGAACCTAACAGATCACAGTACCCCTGAGTCGGAGCTTGCTAGTCGTGAAATTGCACAGACAGTGAACAAGGCCATCGAAGACTTGCCCGAAGAATTACGCAATGCGATTGTGATGCGTGAAATTGACGGCATGAGCTACGAGGACATTGCTCAAAGCATGAATTGCCCCATTGGTACGGTACGTTCTCGAATTTTTCGGGCCCGAGAGGCCATTGCGACACGGTTACGCCCAATTATGGGCAATACCGGTGACAAGCGCTGGTAAGGACAGATAATCATGCAAGACTTAAAACAGAATCAGAGTCACCAGAACACCTCGATTGATGAGGTGTCGGTCTCGATTTCAGCCTGGATGGATGGGGATGAGCAGGCCTCAATGCCGGAGGTCTTGAAAACCGAGCAGGGCAAAGAAACCTGGCAGCTGTACCACTTGATCGGCGATGCCTTGCGTACCCCGGAGCTCGCACAACCTCCTGCAACCGATTTTTCCAGTCGGGTTGCTCAGGCGATTGCAGCTGAGCCTACGATACTCGCGCCTCATGCCTTGCCTTCACAGCACAACGCCTCCTGGATGCGCCGTTATGGCTGGCCCAGTTTTGCGATGGCTGCCGCGGTGGCCAGTGTGGTCTGGGTCGCCCGTCCATTCTTTGTACCTGAAATGATTAACTCATCAGGACAGGTTGCCGTTTCCGCGCCTTCGAGTGTGGTCGCCACCAGTCTTGATCCTTCGGTTATGCAACCCTATATGAGTGCGCATCGGCAAGTATCGGGCCCCGCTTCAGTCAGGCAGGTCTCTTACGGAGCTGCTAAATAATGCGGGCAAATTATTTAGCCTCTTTGTTGATCGCATTGGTGAGCTCCTTAGGTGTGGCCCAAGCTCAAACGCAAACAACGCCCCCGACGACGCCTGATTCAAAACTCTTGTCGCAGATACAGCAGGCCGCGCACACACTTAATTATGCTGGGGTATTTGCCTATCAGCAGGGTGGGGCAATCGAGTCTTCGCGCATTATTCACGCCTTTGATGGCAAGGACGAGACAGAAAAGCTCGAGTTGCTAGACGGACCCGCACGTGAATATTTGCGTCGCAATGAAGATGTGCAGTGTCTGATTCCAGAACAAAAAACGGTGCTGTTGGAAAAACAGCGTGGCGATCGCTTCCCCGGTTTGTTGCTGGCCAATACTCAATCGATCGATGCAAACTATAGTGTGCGGCCTTTGTCGCAGCCCATGCGTGTAGCAGGTCGTGTTTGCCAGCTAATCGATGTGGTGCCACGTGACGCTGAGCGTTACGGGTATCGACTCTGTGTCGATACGGAGTCTTCGCTGTTACTTAAAGCGCAAACCGTAAATGCACAAGGCGTAGTGATCGAGCAGGTCGCGTTCACACAGATTGCCATCGGCTCAGCCATCCCGCAAACCTTACTGGAGCCTAGCTGGCCGACAGCAGGTTGGGCGGTCTTGGAGCCCGTACAAAAAACGGTGGATTTTAAGGCCTTGGGCTGGAAGATCGTTGCACCTGCAGGCTATGCCCCGACAACACAAACGCAACAATTATTCGCGGAGAACAAACTTGTTCATCAGATGGTTTTATCCGATGGACTTGCAACAATTTCAATATTTATTGAACCTTATCTGAATGAGCGGTCTGACTATAAACCCCTCGGTGCTGCACAGGTCGGCTCTGTGAATCTCTATGGGGTAAAAGTTGCAAATTTCTGGCTGACTGTTCTGGGTGAAGTGCCGGCTTCCACTCTTGAAAAGTTTGCACAGTCCATTCAATACGCTCCTGCTGCGGTTTCGAAATAATCGAGCCTGGCAGGATCGAGAACAACGGAGTTCATGATGCGAGATCTGTATCAGTCTTATCGGTATCGGGCAGCAAGTCTGGCGCGTCGCGCGCTGGTCGTTCTTGCCATTACATTCGCTGGAGCCGTAAACCTGTTGCACGTGCATCCGGTTTCGGCGCAAACCGTCGCGTTACCCGACTTCACAACGATTGTTGAAAAGGCGGAACCCGCTGTGGTCAATATTCGTACGACTGCCAAAGTCAGTGCGCGTGCTCAGGCTCCGGGTGGTCAGGATCCTTATGAAATGTTCAGGCATTTTTTCGGTCCGGATTTTCAGCCCCCAGGTCAAGGCGGTAAAGGTGGTCCTCAACAAGGTCCGCGTGGTAAGCGTGCTGATCCTGAGGAGCGTACCGTGCCGCGTGGTGTCGGCTCCGGATTCTTTATTTCGGAAGACGGCTACGTGCTGACGAATCATCACGTAGTCGCCGATGCAACAGAAATTTTCCTGACGCTGACAGACGGGCGTGAATTTAAAGCCAAACTGATTGGCAGCGATGAGCGTACGGACGTGGCGCTTCTTAAGGTCGATGCCAAGGGCATGTCAATCCTGCCGATCGGTGATGCAAAGCAGCTGAAAAAGGGACAATGGGTCCTGGCGATCGGTTCACCGTTTGGTCTGGATTCGACGGTCACCTCAGGCATTGTCAGTGCATTGGGTCGTGATACGGGTGATTATCTGCCCTTCATTCAGACTGATGTAGCGGTCAATCCTGGTAACTCGGGTGGTCCGTTGCTCAACATGAAAGGTGAAGTGGTCGGCATTAACGCTCAGATCGTCTCGCGCAGTGGCGGCTCGATGGGTATTTCACTCGCGATCCCGATTAACGAAGCGATGACCGTTGTTGAGCAGCTGCGCGCTTCAGGCAAGGTCGTACGTGGTCGCATCGGTGTGCAGATCGGCGAAGTCAGCAAAGACGTTTCCCAGGCGATTGGATTGCCAAAAGCTGAGGGTGCGATGGTCAGCGGCGTCGAGCAAGATGCTCCTGCAGACAAAGCTGGCATCCTGGCTGGTGACGTGATTACCAGTTTCAACGGTAAGCCGATCACAAAGTTCTCTGACTTGCCCCGCCTGGTCGGTGAGGTCAAGCCCGGTACATCAGCTCCAATCGAGGTCTGGCGCAAGGGTAAGACGGTTAAGCTCAAGGTCACCGTAGGTGAAATGAAAGCTGATCCTAAAGCCGTTGCTAAGACCGAAGCCGCCAAACCTGTCGAGAATGTCACGACGGTTTTGGGTATGGGTGTGGTCCCTGTTGAGACTGACACTCAGACAAAACTGCGCATCAAAGGTGGTGTGCAGGTGACTGCTGTTGAGGCGCCAGCCAGCACGGCGGGCATCTCTGAGGGTGACATTATCCTTGCTGCCAACGATACGGACATCACGAGTCCTGAGCAATTTTCCAAAGTTGTGGCGGGTCTGGATAAAAACCGCCCAGTTGGTTTAATGGTTCGTCGTGGGGAGCAAACCCAGTGGGTTGCTGTCAAGCCCACAAATTAACCCAAGACCGGCTAGAATAGCGGTTTGCCGCAAAAGGGGCGCAAAAGGCGCCCCTTTTGCTTGTTGGCTCACTTCTTAGGCTCTATGCAGCACATTCGCAATTTTTCCATCATTGCCCATATTGATCATGGCAAATCCACTCTCGCAGACCGGCTGATTCAGCGTTGCGGGGGCCTGGCTGCCCGTGAAATGTCCGCCCAAGTCCTTGATTCGATGGATATCGAACGAGAGCGGGGGATCACCATTAAGGCTCAGACCGCGGCGCTTCACTACAAAGCAGCCGACGGAAATATCTACAACCTTAATCTGATCGATACCCCTGGGCATGTAGACTTTTCCTACGAGGTCAGCCGCTCCTTGTCCGCTTGCGAGGGGGCGTTGTTAGTGGTTGACGCCTCCCAGGGGGTCGAGGCACAGACTGTCGCGAACTGTTACACCGCGATCGAATTGGGTGTTGAGGTGGTGCCGATCCTCAATAAGATGGATCTGCCTCAGGCTGACCCTGAGAGCGCGCGTGCTGAGGTTGAGGACGTGATTGGCATCGATGCAGCCGATGCGATTTTAGCCAGTGCCAAAACAGGCATGGGCATTGATGAGATTCTGGAGGCCGTGGTTGCGCGGATTCCACCCCCTAAGGGTGACCCGGATGCTCCGTTGCAGGCGTTGATTGTCGATTCCTGGTTTGATAATTACGTAGGCGTCGTGATGCTGGTCCGTATTATCAATGGCGTACTCAAACCTAAAGACAAAATCACCTTCATGGCCACCGGTGCGGTGCACTTGTGCGAGCAGACCGGTGTGTTTACACCGAAGTCCGTGCCACGTCCGCATTTGTCGGCGGGTGAGGTGGGTTTTGTTACCGCGGGTATTAAAGAACTGAAAGACGCTAAAGTCGGCGATACGATCACGTTGACTGCTAAGCCAGCGGCCGCTGCGTTACCTGGTTTTAAAGAAGTGAAACCTCAGGTGTTTGCTGGGCTGTATCCCGTCGAGAGTAGCGAGTACGACCAGTTGCGCGACTCGCTCGAAAAACTCAAACTCAATGATTCCGCTTTGATGTTCGAACCCGAGGTCTCTCAGGCTCTCGGGTTTGGCTTTCGTTGCGGATTCCTCGGCTTGCTGCATATGGAAATTGTGCAGGAACGGCTTGAGCGTGAGTTCGATATGGACATTATCACGACCGCACCGTCGGTTGTGTATGAGGTGGTGTTACGCGATAACGAGGTCATCCATATTGAAAGCCCTTCGCGTATGCCAGAGGTCGGTAAATTTATCGAGGTGCGTGAGCCGATCGTCAATGTGACGCTGTTCATGCCTCAGGAATACGTTGGCCCCGTGATGACGCTTTGTACGACCAAGCGTGGCGTGCAGCTTGATATGACCTATCACGGTCGTCAGGTCCATTTGCATTATGAAATTCCGCTCGCCGAAATCGTGCTGGATTTCTTTGACAAGCTGAAATCCGTTTCACGAGGCTATGCCTCGATGGATTACGAGTTCAAAGAGTACCGGGCCGCCGATGTGGTGAAGGTTGATTTGTTGATCAACACCGACAAGGTCGATGCCTTATCGACGATCTGTCATCGCTCCAATGCTCGCTACCGAGCGCGTGATGTCGTATCCAAGATGCGCGAACTGATTCCTCGTCAGATGTATGACGTGGCGATTCAGGCTGCGATTGGTGCTGAGATTATTGCCCGAGAAAACGTGAAGGCTTTGCGCAAGAACGTGTTGGCCAAATGCTATGGCGGTGATATCAGTCGTAAGAAAAAGCTTCTTGAAAAGCAGAAGGCTGGTAAAAAACGTATGAAACAAGTCGGTAGTGTTGAGATCCCGCAGGAGGCCTTCCTGGCGATCTTGCAGGTCGATAGCTAATCCGAATTTAATCGTCAACAGGTTGAGCTGATGAGCTGGAATTTTGCATTAATTTTGTTTGTCTTACTCGTGGTTACAGGCATTGTCTGGACGCTCGATCGCTTTTCGTTGCGTGCGAAACGCCGTCAAAAAGTCGAGGAGGCCCTCGCACTGGCTCGTCCAAGCTGGGCGGCTTTGCCTGCTGCCGAAGTCCAGACACGCGAAGAGCAAATCCGTGCCGAGCTAGGTCGCATGCCCTGGTGGGTTGAGTATGGGGTCAGTTTTTTTCCAGTGATTCTTTTTGTCTTTGTCTTGCGCTCATTTATTGTCGAGCCTTTTCGTATTCCTTCGGGATCGATGCTGCCGACCTTGCAATCGGGTGATCTGATTCTGGTGAATAAATTCACCTACGGTTTGCGCCTGCCTGTGATTGATACCAAAATTATCCCTGTTGGCTCGCCTCAACGTGGCGACGTGATGGTATTCAGATACCCCGTCGATCCTTCGGTCGATTACATCAAGCGCGTGGTGGGTTTGCCAGGTGACGAGGTGGCATATCTGGATAAAAAGCTCTTTATTAACGGTAAAGAGGTGCCGCGCAAGCGTGATGGTGAGTATTTTGAGCCTGACCGTGTGGCGTATACCGCACAGTTTACGGAACAATTGGGTGATATCTCTCATGAAATACTGCTAGATGAGCGAGGATCGCAGAATTTAGCGCCAATTTCAAACTTTCCGTATCGTGATAAGTGTGAATACCTCCGTAATGGCATACGATGCACCGTGCCGGCGGGTGTTTACTTTATGATGGGTGACAACCGCGACAATAGCCTCGATAGTCGTTACTGGGGATTCGTCCCGGAAGCAAACATCGTAGGTCGTGCCTTTTTCATCTGGATGAATTTCGGCAGCCTGGGTCGTATTGGTCCTTTCCATTGATTGTGCTTACTTATTAATGTCACTTGCCGTACTAGAGACCTCTCTCGGTTATAAATTTTCTAAGCCTGCTTTGCTTGAGCAGGCCCTGACTCATCGCAGTCATGGCGCACGTCATAACGAACGCCTCGAATTTCTCGGCGATTCGGTGTTGAACGTTGCCGTTGCCGCCTTGCTGTTTAACCACTATGGCACCCTTGATGAGGGTGATCTGTCACGTGTGCGCGCGAACCTGGTCAAACAAGCCTCGCTAGCAGATATTGCCCAAAAACTCGACTTGTCGCGCTTTTTGCGCCTGGGTGAGGGTGAGCTTAAAAGCGGCGGATTTCGTCGCCCCTCCATTCTGGCTGATACGTTTGAGGCAATTTTGGCCGCGGTCTATCTCGATGGCGGCTTCATTGAGGCGCAGGCGCTGATTGAGCGTTTATATATCCCTATTCTTGAAAGCGTTGATCCCTTAACGCTTGGAAAGGACGCCAAGACTTTATTGCAGGAATTTCTCCAGAGTCGCAAGCTGGCACTGCCGATTTATAACGTTGTTGCCACGCATGGTGCAGCACACAGCCAGCAGTTCGAGGTGGAGTGCAGCATTCCTACACTGGATATCAAAGTGACCGCGCCCGGCTCGAGCCGTCGTGCGGCAGAGCAGTCCGCTGCCAAGCTGGCGCTCGAGGGTGCTGAGGCTGCCAGCCCAGCACCTCTTAAAAAGCGTTCGACCCGGGCGCGCAAAACGGCACAACTTACGCTGCCGGTTGCGGTTGCCCAGGAGCTTAAATGACAGAAACCGCGCATCGCTGTGGTTATATCGCAGTAGTCGGTCGTCCCAACGTTGGTAAATCCACGCTCACCAACGCACTGATTGGTTCAAAAATCACCATCGTTTCACGTAAAGCGCAGACCACACGCCACCGTATTCAAGGTGTGTTGACACGCGAGCATGAACAGTTTGTCTTTGTAGATACGCCTGGCTTTCAGACGCGTCATGGCGGCGCGATGAACGTCATGATGAACCGTGTGGTCACGCAGACCCTCGCGGATGTGGATGTGGTGTTGTTTGTGGTGGAGGCCGGCAAATGGTCCCCCGGTGATGCCAAGCTGCTTACGCTGTTGCACAATCCCGAAAAAACGATTCTGGTGATCAGCAAAATTGACCAGATTAAAAATCGCGATGCGCTTTATCCCTTTGTCGCCAAAATCGCATCGCTCTATAACTTCAGTGCCATCGTGCCTGTCAGTGCCAATAAAAAACATCAGCTTGATCAGTTGCTCGATGAAGTCGCAAAACGTCTGCCAGAAAACGAAGCTTTTTTCGAGGCTGACACGCTGACTGATCGCCCGATGCGTTTTATCGCAGCCGAGTTGATCCGTGAAAAAATCTTCCGTTTAGTCGGTGATGAGCTGCCGTACGGCAGCACCGTGACGATCGAGCAATGGGACGAGACCGAGAAGGGCGTCAGCATTGCCGCCTGCGTCATCGTCGAGCGCGAAAGTCATCGCCCGATGTTGCTCGGTGTGGGCGGCACCCACATGAAACGTATTGCCTCCGAGGCGCGCCAGGATATGGCCAAGCTTTTGGATAAACCTGTCCACCTTGAGGTCTATATCAAGGTGCGCAAGGGCTGGGCCGATAAAGCCGCCAGCCTGCGTGATCTGGGTTATGAGTAAACGGGTATTACGCATACTTGATACGCCGGGCTACGTATTACATACAACAGCCTGGCGAGAAACTTCCCTGGTAGTACAAATATTTTCCAGAGATCACGGCTGGGTCACGATGGTGGCCAAGGGCGCCAAGCGTCCACATTCCGTGCTCAGACCTGCCTTATCTGTCTTTCAGCCCTTGTTGCTATCCTGGACAGGAGCAGGCGAGGTCAAAACACTCACCCGCGCTGAATGTGCCGGTGTGCATGCACTGCCAGGGTCAGCCATGATGTCCTGCTGGTACATGAATGAGCTCTTGTTTCGTCTATTGCCGCACGAGGATTCTCATCCTGCCTTATTTGACGCGTATGTGATTGCGATGCAGCGTTTGGCTGCGGGGGATTCCGCTGCGGGTGCTTTGCGAAGATTCGAATGGACGTTGTTACAAGAGACGGGCTACGGCCTGGATGCTCAAGAGCCAGATTTTGACGATCCACAACTCGAACCTGAGTTACGCGTCAAACTGCGTGCGCGGCTTTCTGAACACCTGGCTGGAAAACCCCTGGCTACGCGGCAAGTACTGATGTCGCTGCAGAGATATCAGGCACCTAAATAAAAATCAAACTCTTATTTTCTCTTGAGCAGTAAGTCGTAAATAGGTTCTTGTTTCAGTACCGCGGGAATCAGTGTGCAGATCACGCTCGAGACTAATAAGGGAATGATTAAATCTACCTTGCCACTCATTTCTACGACTAACAAGATGCCTGTTAACGGCGATCTGACCACAACTGTAAAAAATGCCGCCATCCCTACAAGCGCAAATGAAACCAGATCAAGCTGAGCTAAGTGAGCCATGGCCAGTATAGGATTGACCAGTAGGACAAAAATAGCTCCCAGGCCAGAGCCCATGAGTAGCAGCGGAGAGAATAGTCCGCCTGGTACGCCTGTCATGTAGCTGATTGGACCGAGTAAGAAACGAACTGCGATCATCAAAATGAGTGGTATTAAAAAAGATTGCTGACTTAAAATTTTCTGAACTTGTAACTCCCCGCCGCCGACCCAGTCTGGGAAAAAATACCCCAGCGCTCCAACCCCCGCACCAATAATCATGGCTTTCACGACCGGGGAGACTTGAGGCAAAGAGCTCCCAACATTTAACGCACCGATTACTGTCTGGCTATAGAGAACGGCAACCAAGCTGAGAATGGCTGAAAATAATATGTAGAAACAGAGGCTGATTCCGTTGTCGGGTAACAGATCACCCACCACAAACTCAATCGAATTACCGAAATGACTTCGAAAAACAATCATCCCGGAACAAACCGCGGTTAAAGAAACCATCAGTCTTTTAATCGAAACCTTTTTAGCGATTTCCTCGACTGAAAAGGCAACACCAGCGAGCGGGGCATTAAAGGCAACCGATAATCCAGCCCCCGCTACCGCTGTATACAACAAGGATTGTTCAACAGCTTTCAGGCGAAACAGCTTTCCACATTCGGAGCCAATCACTGCTGCCATCTGAACGGTGGGGCCTTCTTTGCCTAGAGCCATTCCTGAGCTAATAGAGAGCAATCCCCCAAAAAATTTAATGGGCAACGCTCTGAATCTGCTCGGTGTTGCCCCTTGTTGCATCACCGCTTCAACGTGCTGGATGCCACTACCGATCGTGGAGGGCTCCAGTTTGACTAAAAATCGGGCAATCCCTACACATACGCCAGCAATCAATGCGGTCAGAACAAAACCTGGGACTAACCAATTCCCATCTACCTCGTGGAGATAAGCAACAAATATGAGTGTCTGGCTGCCTATCGTGTTTAACAGACTACGAAAGGCGCCGCCTACCAGGCCGACCAGGGCACCGGCGATGGCGGCGACCACAAGAAGTCTGAAAAGATCAAAAGGCGAGTCGGAGGGATCGTTTGTCTGGAGCGTTGTCATGGATGACCTGTTGTTGCGGTAAGAACTTCTTCCTGTATATTTTTTGACTGTCTGTCACTGTGGAGCGTAGTGTAGGCTCTGTGCGCCATGAAAACTTTATGGTATATCCATAATATGGGGAAATAATATATTTATTGTTTTCTGATGAGAAATATCTGATTACAGATAGTTAAAAACAAACACAAACATTATTCCTTAGGAAGAGACAAAATGAGTAACGACTATATCGTGACCGAGCAATTGGGTCCTGTCTGCAAAATCAGTCTGAATCGCCCTGGTCAACGTAATGCGCAAAACCAGCAATTACTGGACGATTTAGACGCCGCACTAGAGGCCGCACGCAAGGACGACTCAGTCAGAGTAGTCATCATCGCTGGAAATGGCGACCACTTTTCTGCTGGGCATGATCTCAAAGAAGCACAAGAAAAAAGAGCCGGGTTTACGGTTGAGCAACGCTGGGCGTATGAGGAACTTCGCTATTTCGATTACTGCATACGGATTTGGGATTTTCCAAAACCTGTGATTGCTCAAGTGCAAGGGGCCTGTGTTGCTGGAGGCTTCATGATCGCGAACATGTGCGATTTGATTGTTGCTTCAGATGATGCATTTTTCTCGGATCCAGTCGGCCAGACCTTGGCAACCTCTGCTGTCGAAGTATTGATTCACCCTTGGGTCATGGGCTTGCGTAAAGCTAAAGAATTTCTCTACACCGGGATGCGTCTGTCTGCGCAAGAAGCGAAAGAGATCGGCATGGTGAATCGTGTCGTGCCCAGAGTTGAACTCGAAGCAGCCACGCTGGCGATGGCTGAGCGCATTGCGCAAGCGGCGCCGTTTGGTTTGAAACTCACGAAAAAATCTTTGAACCGTAGCCTGGATGTGCAGGGCTTGCGCACCGCGCTGTCGGCGCACTTTGATACCCATCAGCTGAGTCACATGACCGAGGAATTTAAAGCGCTGCGCGATCAGGGATTATCAAAAGCGATTCAAAAGGGAGCGAGTAGTGTCTGAGCGCTTGGGTTGCCTGCTGGATCCGCAATCCATCACGATTATCGGTGCGACAAATAACCCAGGGCGTATTGGTGGTATGCCGCTAGACATGATGAGCCATTTTGGCTTTCTAGGTCAGGTATACCCAGTTAATCCTAAATATAACAACATGTTTGGATACAAGTGTTATCCGGATGTTGAGTCCTTACCCGTGGCGCCCGATCTGGCCGTACTGGCGATCGGAGCCCATGAAGTGACCGCGATGCTCAAGCGCTGTCATGCGCGGGGTATTCCTGCTGCGATCGTTTATGCAGCAGGATTTGCTGAAGCGGGAGACGAAGGGCTTGCTCTTGAGCTGGAGCTCAAAGCGTTTGTCAAACAAAGTGGCATGATCGTTGGCGGTCCCAACTGTATGGGATTTGCCAATCTTAATTCGCATGTTTACACAGCGTTTGCCTCTATCTTTAAGATGGTAGCGCCTCAAGTTGGGCGCGGTTCAACTGCGATCCTTACCCAGAGTGGCAATGTGTGTTCTGCATTATTCGGGATGGGTCGTGAGCGAGGCGTTCAATTTAGTCACTTCATCAATACGGGTAATGAGGCGTGCGTCGAGTACTCTCAATATCTAAATTATCTAGCTAGTGATGCGGATACAGACTCTGTCGTTGGTTATATTGAACAGTTAAGAGATGGTCCTGGTTTTATCCGGGCTGCACATCAATTTGCAAAACAAGCCAAGCCGTTGATTTTATATAAAGCGGGTGAGACTCAAAAAGGGTCCGAGGCGGTGCAGTCTCACACTTCAGCGCTGGCGGGTGATATGGCTGTTTATCGCGCTGCATTTGCACAGATGAATGTGATTGCGACAAATGACTTTGCGCAAATGGTGAATTTGGCTTATCTAGCCAAATTCAAACAGAGACGTGGAGGTCAACGGGTTGCGATTATGACCATGTCGGGGGCGATGGGTGCCATCCTGGCAGACAAATGTATTCTGGCGGGGATGGAGGTTCCAACCCTCAGTCTGGAGGACCAAAAAATTCTGCGTAGCGGGATTCCAGACTATGGGATGGTTTCTAACCCTGTCGATGTAACGGGAAATATTGTTAATTCACCGGAGTTCGCGCTTGCTGCGCTGACTACACTGGCGACTTCGCCTGATGTCGATGTTTTGGTGGTCACCGCTCCAGGCTATCTGATGGATAGAATGAGTGAGTATCTGATCGAAATAGCGCAGACTACATCGCGACTTATCGTGGCGATTGACACAGGCAAAGCGAGTTGTCGTGAGAAGCTTTCACAGGCTGGCGTTGCCGTATTTGATGATGCTGGTCGAGCCATTCAGGCGCTTGGTCCCTTTTGTCAATGGATGACACGCCGAACCGAAGCTCTACGCTGGTTTGAATTACAGGAACGGACAAGCCAGGCAGTCGCGTCAAAGCACACTTTGAACCAAACACTCAATGAGCATGAAACACGGAAGTTACTTTATTCATTTGGGTTGCCTGAGCTAAATGAGCGCACCGCTGTAAATGCTCAAGAGGCCATGATTGCTGCTGAGCAAATTGGTTTTCCTGTCGCAGTTAAGATCCTCAGTGCGGATATTCCTCACAAGACGGAGCTCAATGCAATTAGGCTAGATTTGCAGTCAGCAGAGGAAGTTGCGCAAGCAACCAACGAAATTTTAGCGGCTGTGCAATGTGCCAAGCCCCAAGCACATATCGATGGCGTACTTATTCAAGCTATGCAAAAGGGTATAGCAGAACTCATTGTGGGGATCACTAGGGATCAGGTCTTTGGACCTGTGATGACAGTTGGATTGGGTGGCGTACTAACCGAAATATATCGAGATGTGGCACATCGATTACTGCCCATCGATGTGCGGGTTGCACAAACGATGATCGAGGAACTCAAAGCTTATGCCTTACTAGATGGCTATCGAGGTCGCCCCCTTGCAGACAGGGAGGCAATACAACGAACTATCCAGTCAGTATCCCAAGCTTTTGAAACAATCGCCAATATTCAAGAATTAGAAATCAATCCACTGCTCGTGCATGAAGCGGGTCGTGGTGCCTCGGCCATTGATGCGCTGCTGATATTAAAAAATCAATAGATAACAAGATTGTTCAACAGAAACATTCAGTTCTGGAGACTCAAGATGCATTACGTTACTCGTTGGCTCGCACTACTGTTATTGGCGACTAGCCCTATCATGCCGGCCGTCGCGCAACCATATCCTAATAAGCCCATCAAACTTATTTTGCCCTTTCCTACTGGCGGGGCTACAGATGTGATGTCCCGGATTTTGGCAGAAAAGTTGACGCCGCGCCTCGGTCAACCGGTGATTGTTGAAAACAAACCTGGAGCTGGCACGATGCTGGCTTCCGAGTATGTTGCGAAAGCGTCTGCGGATGGATATACCCTGTTGATGGCGGCTTCGTCATTGGTGATTGCACCTGCGCTGTATGCAAAGGTGAATTACGAGCCAATTAAAGATTTCACGCCTGTCACGCAGGTTGCTGCCGTGATCCATCTGGTTGTCGTCAATCCTGGCTTACCTGTGAATTCAATCCAGGAACTCATCGCTTATCTGAAAGCTAATCCCACTAAAGTCAGCTATGGCTCCACAGGCAGTGGCACGTCCACACACCTTGAGGCGGAATTATTTAAGAAGATGGCGGGTGTCGAGATTGAGCATATTCCTTACAAAGGAAGTACACCCGCATTGGCAGACTTAGTTGGTGGTCAAACCTCAATGATGATTGATCCGATCGCCTCTTCTAAGCCTTATCTTGAGAGTGGGCGTCTGCGTGCGCTGGCCGTCACAACTGCCCAGCGTTCCGTGTCCGCGCCAGAGTTGCCAACCGTTGCTGAATCAGGTTTGCCAGGCTACGAAGCGATGCCCTGGTTAGGCATAGTCGCACCTGCTGGTACATCTAAAGAAATCGTCGACAAACTCTATAAGGAAGTCGTGGAGGTACTGAAAATGCAGGATGTCAAAGACCGCTTTAAATCTCTTGGCTTGGATATTATTGGAAATACACCTACCGAGTTCGCAAGTTTTATCCTGAAAGATCAAAAAAAATGGGCTCAGGTGATCAAGGACTCGGGTGCCAAGGCTGATTAACAGACGAATTAATCAATCTCGATTTTGGCAGCCTTTGCAACGGCTTGCCATTTTTGAATCTCTCTTGCTATAAAGACCTTTGTTTGTTCAGGCGTCATGTTTATCGGTTCAAACGCCATTTCAGCCAGGCGGCTGACGTATTCCGGATTAGTAACAATTTGTTGATTCCACTCGCGCAATTTATTTTGGATTGCTGCGGGAGTTTTCACGGGAACGGCAATGCCCCACCAGGAGCTTGACACAATCTCAGGCATGCCGAGTTCTGTAAAAGTCGGGACGTTCGGCAAAGGCTTGAGACGACTGGTGTGCGCGACGGCGAGAGGCTTGAGCTTGCCCTCTTTGATCTGCGCCTGAAAGGTACTGAGGTCATTGACGTTGAGTGTTACTTCGCCACTCATTACAGCCAGCGTCGCCGGTGCGCCGCCCTTGTACGGTACATGCAACAGCTCTGTACCGGTCTTGGTGCGAAAAAGCTCTGCGCCCATTTGCACAATGCTACCGGTGCCGGCCGAAGAGTAACTCAGTTTGCCTGGATCTTTTTTTGCCAGGGCGATCAGTTCGGCGATGCTATTGACCGGTACCGTTGGGCCTACCACCAAAAGGTGAGGCGCATCAGCGATCAGACCAATCATTGAAAAATCTTGTTGAAAGTTGTAAGTCAGTTTCTTTTGAACGACTTCATTAATCACGCTGGTGCTGGCAGTACTAAAAAGAATGGTGTAGCCGTTTGGCTCGGCACGCACCGCATTTTGGGTGCCAATGATGCCAGCGGCTCCGGCCATATTTTCAACCACAACGGGCTGCCCGGCGAGCGCTGAAAGTTGCTGTGCGTAGAGTCGAGCCACGATATCGCTGGGACCTCCCGCGGGAAAGGGAACGATCAGCTGGAGTTGGCGGCTAGGATAGGGCGCTGGCGTTTGTGCCTGCGCTGCACCATGAATGATGCCGACGCTAGCGATGCAGGTGGCAAGCCAATTGACGAGGCGAAATGTATTCATCTTGTGATCCGTGAGTCTGGGTATTTGGCTAAGTATTGAGCTAATTATTGAGCTAAGTGCTCGGTTGATCTAACGGGTTGGCTGGTCCAATGGTGTCACGCAAGACGCAAAGTCGATCTGCGTGCGGATGAAGCCCCCACTGTGCAGGCTGTAAGACAATCTGTCAAAGCCTGTTTGCGACATCTCAGGTGAATGTGCCCAGATACCATGATGCAAATACCGTGCGATCGCCCGCTCGAGGAGTTGTGTGCCGAGTTCTGGAAAGAAGCTCTGGACATGTGCGGCGATGATGGCTGGTGTCTGTGCCTGCATCCAGGACTGGAGTGTTCCCAGCACCTGATTGAGTGCTGTAAACGCGACGTGATGCTTATCCCAGCCGTCTCGTGAACAAATCAGTGTTGTATAGACTGTCGGCCCGCGGGTATGACCGGCATACAGTAATTGATAGGCGGGATCACTTAGTGCTTCGCTGGCGAGTGGTTCGAAAAGTTGTGCGATATCGAGTGTCCCGGCTTTGAGTGCTTCGATTTGCTCAGGCATCGTGAGTCCACGCTTAAGCGAAGCCTCGATCTCTGGGACATTCAAACCCAGATCGCGCAGGTCAGCCTGCAGGCACAACCAGGGTGTGGGGACCTCTGAGACAAGTGCCAGACGCAACTGTCGAAGTTGAGCGAGTTCAAAACGCTCCAAGGTTTTTTTACCGACTAAAAAAAATGGATCGCGCGAAACGACCTCACCGAAACATAAGAGCGACTGTCCATTGCAGGGTGTCGTGTCATGATCTTTCATGACGCGCATAGGACCTCCCCATGTCAGATCCACTGAGCCATTTTTAATCGCGTCGATCGCTCCCCCCGGCGAGCCGGGAGGCAGCCATTGGAGTTCGAGTCCTGCTTGCTCTGCCAGCCCCAGGGCTTTTAGCAAGTAAAAAGGCGTGTAAAAAATAGCTCTGAAGTTTTCGGCGAGCGTAAGTTTCATGACTGACAACATGCATCCTTGAGTGTGGGAATCAGTTAAAACCGGTCCGAGATGGGTTACTTTGATTGAGCGATGCACGCAGTCGTTACTTGCTCGCACACCAGAAAGGAGAGCATACATGAAATGGATTGAGCAATTTTCTTTGGATAATCAAGTCGCTGTTGTCACCGGGGCAGCAGGAGGGTTGGGCCGTGAGTTAGTGGCCATCCTGGCTGATGCGGGGGCTAAACTGGTGATCGCAGATACTGACGAATTCAAACTCGATGTATTGTCTCGAGAGATCGATCCCTCAGGCGAGAAAGTTCTCCAGCAAAAATGTGATGTCACCAGTAAACAAGATGTTTTGTCTCTGATAGACAATGCACACAAAAAATTTAAAACAATTGATTTGTTAATTAATTGCGCTGGAATCTTAGGACCTGACGAATTATTGTTTGACGTTTCAGAGCGTGACTGGGACAGTGTTTTAAATGTAAATGTAAAAGGCAGTTGGCTCGTTGCGACGCACATCGCTCAATACATGGTTACGCACAAGATCGAAGGAAGAATTATTAATATTTCCTCTTCCTTAGGATTTAGATCACAACTTAAGCGCGTGCCTTATGCGACTTCGAAAGCGGCGGTTGAGCATTTGACGCGTAACTTAGCCATGGAACTTGTGTCTCACAATATCCGTGTAAATTGTTTAGCGCCAGGTTGGATGCAAACCAATATGGTCAATAATCTCTTGGAGGGGCCTGAGGGTAAAAAATGGCGTGAGGCCATCCCAATGCGCCGCGCGGCGCATCCTTCTGAATTGACGGGACCGCTTCTCTTGCTCGCCTCTAAAGCCTCAAGCTATATGACGGGAGCGATTGTGAGGGTAGATGGAGGGTATGCTTATAGCGGTATTGAATTGCCGGAGTGAGTATTGTTAAAAAAATCTCATCAGATTTCTAGTCTGATGAGATTTTATTTAGCACCGCTATATCGCGATTAAGCCGTCAACACCGCACGTCCCGTCACTTTGCCTTCGCGCAGTGAGGTCAGTACCTTGTCTGCATCGGCAAGCGGATGCTTGTGCACAGGGATCGGTGTGATCTTGCCAGACTTGACTAGCTCCATCAGGTCGCGCATTTCTTGCAGTGAACCGGTGTAGCTCCCCAAAATCTGCAAGGCTTTCATCGGAATGAACGCGATCGGCCAAGGGGCTGCGCCACCAAACAAACCGACGATCACGAGCTTGCCACCCTTGATGAGTACGTCAAACGCCAGACCCGTTGTGGAAGGTGCGCCGACCAGATCGATGACCGCTTGAAGCATCTTGCCACCATTGGCTTTGATGATTTGCTGTGCTGCATCAGGTGCCGCACCATCAATGGCTGCGAGTGCGCCGGCATCAAGTGCTGCCTGGCGTTTGGCTGGATCGATGTCGACGACGATTGCGCCCGCACCACCTTGAGCGTTGACCAGTGCCAGGCACATCAGTCCCAGACCACCTGCGCCCATAATGACAACAGGATGTTTCTGGAAGGTCTTGGCACCCACTTTGTTCAGGGCGCTAAAGGTGGTGATGCCTGAGCAGGCATAGGGAGCAATCTCTGCCGGATCCAGGTCGCCGATATCAAGCAGGTACTTCGCATCAGGCACGAGGATATGGTCGGCGTAGCCGCCGTCACGGTGCACGCCCAGGTATTGAGGTGCTGAGCAGTGATTGTCGAGATGGTCTTCGACGCAGGCTGGGCATTTTCCACAACCGATCCAGGGGTAGACCAGATAATTTTTACCAAGCGCGACGCCTTGTGCCTCAGGTCCCATGGCGACCGCAGTACCCGCTGTCTCGTGTCCCATCGTCATGGGCAGTTTGATGCCACGGTCTTTCAGGGAGAGCGTGCGACCATTGCCCAGGTCGTAGCCACCTTCCCAGAAATGGATATCACTGTGACAGACGCCGGCTGCACGGACTTCAACCAGAACTTCTTTGCCCGTCGGCGTCGGGGTGGGTTGCTCGACAAGTTTGAGTGCAGATTTGAAATCAACAACGCAATAGCATTTCATGTGAGGGTTCTCCAGTTAGTTTTTCAAATATTTTTTTCTAATTACATCACCAGTTCGATCAGGCGTGGGCCTTTTTCTTTTGCTGCAATCCTTAGCTCTTTTGTCAATGCTTCAAGTGTTGTGACTTGAACGCCTGGTACGCCATGACCTTTAGCGATCGAAACAAAGTCCAGATAGGGACCATCCAGATCCAGCATGCGCGCGGCACTGATGCCAGGAGCGGGACCGCCCATGTTAGCGAGCTCGCCACGCAGGATTTTGTAGGTCCGGTTGGCGCAGATGACGACGGTGACGTCGAGCTGCTCGCGTGCCATGGTCCAGAGAGATTGAATGGTGTACATGGAGCTGCCATCACCGATCACTGCCACGACTTTGCGGTCTGGGCAGGCGATCGCGGCACCGACGGCTGCGGGCAGGCCAAAGCCGATTGAGCCGCCGGTGATGTCGATTACGTCGTGTGGCGCCGCCTGTGGGGTGTATTTGCCAAATTGGCGACCTGAGGTCACTGCTTCGTCAACCAGAATAGCGTTTTCTGGCATACAGGCTGCAATCACGATTCCGAGGTTATCTGCAGTGGCTGTGCCGGTTGGCAGGTCGGTGATGATTGATCCGTTTGAAAACTGAGCAGGAGCCGTGTTTTGTGCACCGAGTGCATCAGCAAGTGCTTGGAGCGTGGCCTCGATATCGTGCGTGAGTGTGGCCAGTTGATGGACTTCGCAATCAGGTTGCTTGACCATGCGTGGCTTGTCAGGATAGGCAAAAAATGCGACTGGATTTGCGCTGCCAATCAAGACCAGGTGTTTGGTATCTTTCAGCATCTCGACCGCACCCAAGACAGGGAAGGGCAGGGAATCGATATTGACGCGACCACGACCGCGTTCCATACGAGGATTGCGTGGCTCTGACGCGAGTTTGCAGCCTGTGTGCGCAGCGATCTTACCAGCCAGCAGGGTTGATTTGGCACGCAGTGCTGAGCCCCCTAATAGCAACGTGGTTTGTGCGGCTGTACTAGGATTGGAGAGCAGTTTTGCCATCGCAACGATGGATTCAACTAAAGGCGCTGCCGCTGTTTGTGCGGGTGCGGTTGAATAATTGCCCGGATCAGAGGCTTCCCAGGCACAGTTCGCAGGTAAGACGAGTGTGGCAACGCGGCCAGGTGTGCTGCGCGCCTGAGAGATCGCTTCAGCCGTGTCAAGAGGAGCTGCCGTTGCCGACATCGTGGTTTTGACCCAGTTTGACATGGGACGAGCAACCGCTTCAACATCGGAATTCAGGGGGGCATTGTTATGGATGTGGTCCAGTGCGTGCTGACCAACAATATTGACAATACCTGAATAGGCGCGCTTCGCGTTATGCAGGTTAGCCAGGCCGTTGCCCAGGCCGGGTCCGAGGTGCAGCAGCGTTGCAGCAGGTTTCTCAGCCATCCGGTAGTAACCATCGGCCGCACCAGTGACCACGCCTTCAAACAAACCCAGCACGCAACGCATCTTGGGGGCGCGGTCCAGCGCGGAGACAAAGTGCATCTCTGAGGTGCCTGGATTGGCAAAACATACATCAACATCTCCTGCGAGCAGGGTGTGGACCATTGCTTCTGAACCGTTCATTTAGATTGCTCCTGTTTTGTTTTTCATGGTTTCGCGTGCGATCACGACCTGCTGGATTTCGGTCGCGCCTTCATAAATTCGTAATGCCCGGATTTCACGATACAACATTTCCATCGGATGGCCTTGTTTTACACCTAAACCGCCATGCAGTTGTACGCAACGATCAATGATGCGTTGAGCGGATTCAGTCGCAAACATTTTTGCCATCGCGGCGGATCGGGTCGTGCGTTTTTGCAGAATATCGCGCTCCCAGGCGGCACGGTAGACGAGCAGGGTCGCCGCGTCGATCTCGGTACACATATCGCCGATCGCAGCTTGTGTGATTTGCAGATCGCCGAGCGTGCCACCAAACATCTGGCGGTTCACCGAGCGGTCAATCCCCATGTCGAGCGCGGCTTCTGCGAAACCCAGCGCCGCAGCACCCACTGAGGCACGGAATACATCCAGATTTTGCATCGCTACTTTAAAACCTTTACCGGGTTCATTCAGACGTTGTGATACCGGGATCTCGCAATCCGTGAACGTCAGTGTGCCGATCGGATGCGGGGCACAGAGATTAAACCGGTCCGTGACTTGCAGGCCTGGCGTGTTGGCATCGACCACAAAGGCAGTGACTCCATCGACTTCGTCATTTTCTGTACGGGCGAACACCGTGTAAAAGTCAGCGATATCGGCGTTAGAAATCCAGGTTTTGACGCCGTTAATCCGGTAACCGTCTTTTGTCCTGGTGGCACGTGTCGTCATTGCTGCGGCATCTGAGCCGGCATTGGGCTCGGATAGTGCAAACGCGGCCAGCATTTTGCCAGAGGCGACATGCGGTAAATATTTTTGTTTTAAATGTTCTGAACCGAAAAGTGAAATCGGACCGCTGCCCAAGCCCTGCAAGACAAACGCAAAGTCTGCCAGGCCATCATAGTAGCCAAGCGTCTGGCGCAGCAGGCACAAACTGCGTGAGTCCAGACCAGGGAGCGCACCACCATATTCGGCCGGGACACAATAGCGCAGCCAGCCCGCATCACCTAACAGTTTGACGAGGTCCTGGCAGCGTTTGTCTACGCTGCCTTCGTGGATACGGCTGTGTAAATTAGCCCGTGACCAACTATGCAGATCCTCATGCAACTGACGATGGGTCTCATCAAAAAAGGGTAACAACATCGAATCCGGATTAAACATATCAATGATCCTTAAGCATTCAGCAAATCAAATTTCATTTGAACAAAACGAGTGGGTATTTCAAGTCGGGCAAAGTAAATGACACGGTCTTTGATGCAAGCATATCTTCGGATTTCGGCGACCGGCGCAGATAAGGGCAAGTGCAGCGCTTCGGCTGAGTCAGCACCCGCTTCGATGATTGTCAGCAGCTGTCCGGCATGTGAGAGTTCTTTGCCGTGCAGTTCATTGAGCACGGGCGCCACCGTGGAATGACGGTAGCGCGCGGGGTGCTGGCGATAAATGTCTCGATCGAGATACACCTCGCTATAGCAAAAGGGACCTGTAGAGGTCGTGTGAATACGTCGAAGGTATTGAAAACTGCCTTCTTTGTGATGGGGACAATCCATTCCAAGTGATGCGGGGAGTGGCCGGTCGGCATTGGCCTCCATGATGGTGGTGGTGCCAAGCGCGCTTGAGAGCGCAACCGTTTCAGCCCAGTTTTTAGGCAGCGTGAGCTTGAACGTCGCGGGAAGCTCGTCATTGACGTAGGTGCCTGAGCCGCGCGAGCGGTGAATCAGGCCCTCGCGTTCAAGGATGCCAAAGGCCTGTCTGACGGTTGCACGGGAGACGCCAAGCGTTTGAACCAGTGACTCCAGGGGGGGCACCTGCTCGCTAGGTGGCCAGATTCCGCGCTGGATGTTGCGGCGAAATATAGTAGCCACTTGCAGATACAGTGGCTGAGGGCTGCGCGAGTAGAGCAAACCAGCCGAGGGGTTCATGCGGACTCTGCCACCAGTTTGTCGGCCATCTCTCTCATTTTATTTTTTTGAATTTTGACGGCGTTGGCACTTTCGATGGATGGAAATGCAGTGAGCACTTCGAACCGAACGGGAACTTTAAAGGCCGCCATGCGGCGTTTGCACGCTGCAGTCCAGCCTGCTGGATCGGCTGTTGCACCCTCCTGAAGCAGGACAAAGGCGACAGGCAATATTTTAGTGGCGAGTGTCGCACCGACCACCTGACAGGCTTTGATTCCGGGCAGTGTTTCAATAGCTTGTTCGATTTCGATTGGATTGACCAGAAATCCGGACAAGCGCATGGAGTCACCCATTCTTGCTTGAAATACAAACTGCCGGTCGCTGACGGTGTAACCCAGGTCACCAGTTTTGAAATACCCCTCAGCAGAAATCGCTTTTGAAGTCGCCTCAGGATTATCCAGGTAGCCGAGCATCCGACTGGGTGACTTGATTTCAATCTCGCCCGACTCGCCATGCGGCAAGATCTGTCCTGTTTCCGGGTCCGACACGCGCACGCGAGCCTCTGGATGAATCAGCCGTCCTCCAGCCATGTAGCGAACACTGATCTCGCCCTCAGATTCCTTTGTGGGTTGAGCGGCGACCAATGCTTGTAATTCACTCGATCCGTATAAACCTGTCAATGGCAGACCATTGCGCTCGGCCTGCTCTAACAAATTAGTGATTGCGGGAGAGAAGTTTGCAAAACCAAAGAGTTTGCAGCTTGCAAAGTCTTTGGGTGACTCGGCCGCCTCGAGCACCTTGAGGATCGACTCATTGTTGGCATAGGTATGTGAAACCTGATGGCGCCGAATCTGCTCCAGTGTGCTGTGTGTGTCGGTGACGGGTTCACAGACTACTGTGCTGCCTGTGACCAGACCACCTAGTAAAGTGCAGAAACCAAACGCTCCGCAAAAGGGTGCGCTGGCAAAGATTCGACTCGTCTCATCATATCCATAGGCATTCTTCATGCCATCGCCATGCGCAAGCAGACTCAGATGGTCATGCAACACGAATTTAGGCAAAGAGGTCGTACCAGAGGTGGTAAAGCAGAGCACGCCAGCATTGCCAAACGCTGCAGGCGCCTCGCAAGGTGAATTCAATAGCGGATCAAATGCATGTACGGACTGCCCGCGCGCAGCGATCGCTTGTGTGGCCGGACTTTGGCTATCGCCTAGTGTCACAACTCCCCGCAGTCGTTGCATTACCTCAGGATCGACGTCAGCCAGAATTTCAGCGAAGGCAATGCCTTTGAAATCAGGCCACATCACCAGCCAGTCTGCTTTGCCGCGGCCGATGATGTCTGCGACTTCTTTACTGCGAAAGCGTGTGTTGACGGCCAGTACAGTCGCCCCTAAATGTGCGCAGGCCAGGAATGTTTCGACCCATTCCAGACAATTAGGCAGCCAGATTGCGACGCGATCACCGGACTGAATCCCCAGCTTTGCCAGATTACCTGCAAGTCGCCTTGATTGCTGATTAAGCTGACTAAACGTCGTTGTGACATGGCGGTCGATCAGCGCAGGGTGTTCAGCGTGGGTGAGTGCGAGACTCGCCATGCGCTCAGCGAAAAAAGTTGGCTTAGTCGTCATGAAAAATATTCCGGGAATCAGGGTGGTGTTAGTGTGGCTATGTACTGTTGCGGTGTGCTATTGTTTAATTCAGAATATCACTATAGTACTTATTTACGTACTTTATAAGAAAAACCAAACCCTGGGTGACGCATCGCCGTCAGGAGAGAAGATGAAACAAAGACGCTATCTATTGAATACCCTTATTTCGAGCGCGGCCTTGGTCTGTGCGGCAATACCTATGAGCGGTGCTCAGGCGCAAGACTTTCCTACGCGTGCAGTCACCGTGGTCGTGCCTTACCCGGCCGCGGGTGCCGCTGATATTTTTGGTCGTTCGATTGCGCAGGCGATGGAGGAGTCCCTGAAACAAACTGTCGTGGTTGAAAATAAACCAGGCGCGGGTGGCAACGTTGGCATGACCTACGTCGCACGTAGCAAACCAGACGGCTACACCATTGGCCTGGGTACGATTGGTACACAGTCTATCAATCAGTTCATCTACCCTGAGATGCAGTTTGATCCAGAGCGTGATTTGATTCCCATTGCGCTGGTCTCCACGACACCAAACGTTCTGGTCGTGTCGGCCACCTCACCCTGGAAAAATCTCGGTGATGTGATTAAAGCGGCAAAAGAATCGAAAGATAAAAAATTAACGTATGGGACTCCTGGCATTGGCTCGTCGCCCCATCTGACGGGTGCTTATTTTGAGGCAATGGCAGGTGTTGAGTTGCTGCATGTTCCCTTTAAAGGCGTGTCGGCTTCCATGCCTGCATTGATTGGTGGCCAGATTGATTTGTTATTTGACAATTTGTCGGGCTCTATCAACCAGATCAAGGATGGTTCGCGTGTGCGCGGGATTGCTGTGACCTCGGCCGATCGCAGTCCTCTGGCCCCTGAATTACCGACCTTTGCAGAGTCAGGCGTACCGGGCTTTGATGTGACGGCATGGTTTGCCATTTATGTCGCAAAGGGCACACCTCAGCCGATTGTGGATAAGCTGATCGCGGCTGCCCGCGCAGGCTTAAAAACAGAGAAGGTTGCTCAGGCCTATATCAAACTCGCGGCCGTCCCTGGAAATTTATTTGGACCGGACTTAGGTGCTTTTGAAAAAGCAGAACGCCAGAAATGGGGCAAACTCGTTAAAGACAGAGGGATACAAGCACAATGAAAGGTACAACTGCATTAGTCACTGGGGGTAGCCGCGGCATTGGCCGTGCTGTGGTCGAGCGTTTGCTGGCTGAGGGCTACGAAGTCATCAACTTTAGTCGTACTGCACCAAAACAAATTCTGCCCGGCGAAATTTTTGAGTCGGTCGACCTCGGTAACGCACAGCGTACACGTGAAGCTGCGATGGACTGGGCCGCTAAAAAAGATATTTTGAATCTGGTGAATAACGCGGGCATGATTCACGTAGGGAAGATCGAAGACATCACGCTTGAGCAGATTGATGACATGGTGGCGCTGAATATGGTTGCACCCCTGTTGTTGTTGCAAGCCGTATTGCCCACGATGCGTGCCAACAAGTTTGGCCGCGTGGTCAATATCGGGAGTCGCGCAGGTCTGGGCAAATCAGGCCGTACGGGCTACGGTGGCACCAAGGCAGGTCTGGCTGGCATGACGCGAACCTGGGCGCTTGAGACCGCGACCCAAGGCATTACCGTCAATGCGATTGCACCGGGACCGATCGAGACAGAGTTGTTTACCGCGTCGAATCACCCGGATGCGCCACAGACCATTAAGATTCGTGAATCGATTCCCGTTGGCCGCTTTGGTACGCCAGAAGAAGTCGCTCATGCTGTATCCATGTTCGTAGATAAGCGTGCTGGTTTTATTACTGGTCAACTGTTGTATGTGTGTGGTGGGATGTCGGTCGGTCTGACAGGGTAAGCTAATCAAGGGTGTGCGGATGTTGAATCAATTCTCTGTATGTAAACGTTTGCCCGTATGGGGCATGCGTGGTGCCTTGCTTTGCCTGGGTCTGGTGGGCTGGCAATCGGCCGGGGCTCAGGTACCGTCCAGTGTATCTACCTCAGTCCAGAGTGTGCAGAGTGCTGGTGATTATCCAAACAAACCGATTACGATGGTCGTACCCTTTGGACCTGGCACGCTGACCGATGTCCTGGCGCGTTTGATGGCGAGTAAGTTAGCCGAAGGTCTCGGACAATCCGTCATCGCTGAAAACAAAGCTGGTGCGGATGGAAATATCGGCGCGAATTTTCTGCTCTCAGCCAAGCCCGACGGTTATACCCTGATGGTCGGCGCAACAAGTATTGGCGCGATCAATGTCACACTGCATAAAAATACAAAATACGATCCTCACCGTGATTTTGTCGGGATTACCAATATTGCTACAGTCACTAATGTGCTGGTGATCGGACCGCATGTTCCCGCAAAAAATCTCTCAGAACTGTTGGCTTTGCTGAAAAAACAAAGCATGACCTTCGGTTCGAGCGGGGCGGGTGGCAGTATGCATCTCTCGGGTGAGATGTTTAAAAAAATGGCGCAAGCAGATATGATTCATGTGCCATATAAAAGTAGTCCAGCGGTCGTCAATGATGTGATTGGCGGTCGTGTCGACATGATGTTCTGTAATCTGCCGATCTGCCTGCCTTTGATACGCGCAGGCAAACTCAACGCGCTTGGCGTCACCTCCGCAGAACGTTCAGCACTCTTACCTGAGGTACCAAGCATTGCCGAAGCCGGACTCAAAGGCTATGAAGTAGAGGGCTGGTTTGGACTGTACGCACCGATTGCCACCCCAGCCGCAGTGGTTGCAAAGCTCAATCAAGTTGCAGTCAAAGCGTTGCAAGACCCTGAGATGAAACGCCAGTTGCTTTCTCAAGGCGCAGTCACCGTGGGTGATTCACAAGAACATTTTGATGCGTTCACCCGTCAGGAGCGTGCGAAATGGGCAAAGATTATCCAAGAGGCCGGAATCGAGCTTGAATAAGAAAAATGAATTAACCCATACCGCTTTTGCCACCTTGTTACTGGTCGGCCTGGTCATGGGGGCAAATCATGTCGCGGCACGTATCGCGTTTAATCATGGCTTGAATGTGGCGGCTGCCGTGACGGTGCGTAGCGGTGTGACTGCACTGGTGGTCTCACTGCTGATTTTGATTCAAAACGTGCCGGTGCGACTCACCGCGCAGCATATGAAAATTTTGCCAGTCATCGGCCTGCTCATGACTATTCAGAGTGTCAGTATTTACTCTGCGGTGGTCAGGCTCCCTGTGGCCCTGGCGCTCCTGGCGTTTAATACTTATCCCTTATGGATCGCTCTGTGGGCGAGAGTGCTCTATGGGCAACGCCCTGAGCCCCAAGTGTTGCGTGCCATGCCTGTGCTGCTGATCGGTTTGGCGATGGCGCTCGATGTGTTCGGTGCGACCTCTGGTCTGGGTGTGAAAGGCCAATGGGGGGAGATTGGTATCGGTGTTGCTTTTGCATTGACTGCTGGGGCAACCTTCGGTTTAGCGATGGTTCTGACACAACAAAAAGCAGCTGATCTGGATGGTCGGGTTCGTACCGCCGCTGCGATGTGGATGATAGGTATTCTAGCGATGGTCGGCACGCAGCTGACCGGTGAATTTAAGTGGCCTGATGCCGCCGCAGGCTGGTGGGGGCTGGCCGCACTGTCGGTTTTATATGGCACGGGTTTCACCATCATGTTTACGGTTTTGCCACGCTTGGGTGTGGTGGGTAACTCTGCCATCATGAATGTGGAGCCGATTTTTGCGCTGATTCTGGCTTGGTTGATTCTTGGTCAGTCGATTGCCTGGGTTCAGGTGCTGGGTGCCTGCATCGTTGTGGGTACTGTCATCAAAATTGGTTTAAGAAAACAATCCAAATAAGCATCTTATTATGAGCACTCAGCCATGAGTATCACACCTCCTTTTGAACCAGGCGAACAGGTCCGGCATGTCAAGACAGGCGGGTTGTATAAAATTATTTGTCTCGCAAAAATAGAGGCCACACTCGAGGACGCCTATGTCTATCAGGCGTTGCGTAATATGACGTTCTGGATCAGGCCGCAAGCAGAAATGCTGGATGGCCGTTTTATACGTGCTGAGTGATTTTTTTAGTTCACGGATTGAATCATGTTGCGCACCACAGGATAAATCTGTGCCTCCCAACGCTTGCCATTAAACACGCCGTAATGACCGACACCTGCCTGAAGGTGATGGGATTTTTTATACGCAGGTAAACCTGAGCATAAATCTTGTGCAGCGAGTGTTTGACCAATCCCACAAATGTCATCGCGCTCACCTTCGACGGTCAGCAGAAATGGGCGTTTAATGGCTTTCAGATTAAGCTTTTGTCCTTGGTAAGTCAGCGTGCCTTTTGCCAGCGCATAATCCTGAAATACGTGCTTGATCGTTTCAAGATAAAAGTCAGCCGATAAATCCATAATCGCGAAATATTCTTCGTAAAAATCTCTGATCGCATCGGCTTTCTTGTGTTCGCCATCCAGACGATTCGTGTAAAGATTTTTGAAGGACTCACGATGGCGATCAGGATTCATGCTCATGAACGCGATTAGCTGTAGAAATCCAGGATAGACGCGACGTCCGGCTCCAGTGAACTCCTGCGGTACCGTATCGATCAGTTTTGTTTCAAACCATTCAAACGGCTTCTGATTGGCGAGATTGTTGACGGCTGTAGGATTAATCCTTGCGTCGACCGGGCCTGCCATCAGCGTCAGGCTGACAGGCTGACAGGGATCTTTACGCTCAGCCATCACTGCGGTGGCTGCCAGGCACGAGACCGTTGGCTGGCAGACGCCTATCAGGTGTGCACCCGGTCCGAGAAACTGCATGAATTCAATAATATGGCTCGTGTAGCTATCCAGATCAAAACGGCCTTCGGAGAGCCCAACATCACGAATATTTTTCCAGTCCGTCAGGTAAACCTCGTGATCTTTGAGCAAGGTTTTGACGGTGCCCGCGAGCAAGGTTGCGAAATGTCCTGACATCGGGGCAACCAGTAACACTTTGGGCAAGACAGCATTGTCTAATCTTTTAAAGCGCAGCAATCCACAGAAAGGAGTGGAGAAGACGGTTGCTTCGTCCACTTTGTAGATCACACCCTTGGAGCACTCGACTTCAGAAATATTGAAAGCCGGACGCGTATGCGTCAGACCCATCAGTTTGATCTGTTCGTAATGAGCCTCTACGTGAGGCAAGGGGGGCAGGCCCATCGACTGCATCCATTGCTTGTGAGCGGATTGGTTCGCATCGCCTAGCCACCTGACCGCATCGATCCAGTTTGAATAAGCTTGGTAGCTTTTGTAGAGCATGGAGTGCACTCCGATTGATCATAAGACTCACTCACGCCAGCGGTATGTGACGCCTCAGGTGGCTTTTGCACCTGATTCATCCCAGTTCAAAGCAAAAGCCATGCCAGACTGGCATGCTTTTTGCATAAAACAGCAAAACCCCCTTTTCAGGACGTTCGCCATGGCTCACTCCACGACACTGACAATTAGCAGTAAAAATTATTCTTCCTGGTCGCTGCGAGGCTGGCTCATGCTCAAGTTTTCAGGGTTGAAATTTAAGGAAGTGGTTGTTGAGCCTGACGATGTCGATGCGCGTGCGGAACTACTTTTGTTGTCGCCCTCTATCCTTGTACCGTGTTTGAACCATCAGGGCGCCAAAGTCTGGGATACCTTGGCGATTGGCGAGTACTTGAATGAGGTTGCACCAAATGCGGGGTTGCTGCCCACCAATCCGGTGCATCGCGCCCATTGTCGTTCCATCTGCGGCGAGATGCATTCAGGATTTGATGCGTTACGTGGTGCCTTACCCATGAATATTAAAGCGCGCATCCCGCGTTTTAAAGTCTGGTCCAAAGCGCAATCCGATATCGATCGTATCGTGGTGATCTGGCGGGATTGTTTACAGAGATATCAGGGGCCATTTTTGTTCGGTGAGACGCCGAGTATTGCCGATGCGATGTTTGCACCGGTTGTCTTACGTTTTTTAACCTATGGTATTGCTCTCGATGCCGGGTGCCAGGCCTATTGTGACCATATTCTGGCCTTGCCTGAAATGCAAGAATGGATCGCCGCAGCGCTCGAAGAGCCAGAAGACATAGAAGAGCTACAGGTCGAGTTTTAATTATTTGTCAATCTGATTGCGTTAAACAGATTTGTTTGGATCTGGACGCACCACCTGTTTGGCCAGACCTGTTTTTTCCAGCAGCCATACTGAAACATAGGTCAGATCAAGTTCAAACCAGCGGTGACCGTGCTTGGCTGAGCGAGGCTGTGCATGGTGATTGTTATGCCAGCCTTCGCCCATCGCAATCAGCGCGACAAACCAGTTGTTACGGCTGCGATCTGTCGTTGGATAATTTTGATAACCAAACAAATGAGCGAGCGAGTTGACTGACCAGGTGATGTGCCAGACCAGTACGGTACGCACGAAGACCCCCCAGATCAAGACACTGAATCCGAACTGCACCGCAGCCTCGAAGGTATCGCCTGTGAGTAAGGCTGTGCCCATTCCCGCCAGGAAAAATACCAGCCACGAACCGAGCACGATCAACGCGTAGAGCGGGCCTTCGAGTTTTTTATAGAAAGGATCGCGCAGAATATCTTTGGCGTAACGGGAATAAATTTCAAGTCGACTCACATCACAATTCTCGATCACCATCCAGCCCATGTGTCCCCATAAAAAATTCACCAGTGGGCTGTGTGGATCTTCGGTTTCGTCAGAGTGCTCGTGGTGACGTCGATGAATGGCGACCCAGTGGGCTGGCGTGTCTTGCATGCAGCACACCCCGAGGATTGCAAAAAAGTGTTCCAGCCATTTCGGGCAAACTAAACCACGATGGGTCAACAGACGATGAAAACACAAGTTAATCCCGAGTGTGCCAAAGACATAGAGTCCGGCAAACATGAGAACCACACCGGACCAGCTGAAAAAAAAGGGCAGCAGTGCCAGTAAAGCGACCAGATGGTAGAGCACAAGGGTCGTGGCATACGGCCAGACAATACGCCGGGTATCTACGCCATGGGGCAGGGCCAGGGGAGGAAGGAGAGCTTTATCAAGCATGCGCGCTGCCACGTTAGGTGTGAGCAGCCGACAGATGTGGGGTGCTGGTAATGATTTCACCATAACACTAAATTGTGACAGCGGTGAGCCTTACCAGAGCATATGTTTGATCAAATCAAGTTTGGTGCGCTTAATCCGGCTGAATTCCGATTGCTTTGGCGAGTACTGCCCACTTTTGCATACTCTGGCGAATCATTTCGCCAAACTGTTCAGACGTCTGCGCACCCGTTGTGGCACTGTTATCTGCGTACCATTGCTGCAACTCCGGAGTCTTGAGTATTTCAGCGATCTCCTTTTCGAGGCGTTTGACGATAGCCGGTGGGGTTCCGGTTGCAACCAGAATCCCATTCCACGAGCTGGCCTCAAATTTGGGTACGCCCGATTCTGCAACGGTAGGTATATCAGGCATGCGTGGTGAGCGCTGAGCTGACGTCACCGCGATCGCTCTTGCCTGTCCGGATTTCAGGTGAGGCATGGCTGCTGACATCGTAACGAATGACAAATCAATATGCCCCCCTAATAAATCTGTCATCACGGGGTTGTCTCCCTTGTAGGCAATGCTTGTCATCTGTATTCCAGCCTCTAAGCAGAAGAGCTCTGTCGACATATGCCCACTACTGCCGAATCCAGGTGTACCAAAGCTTAGTTTTTTGGGATTGGCGCGGGCATAGGCAATTAAATCTTGTATGGATTTGATCGGTGAGTCTGCTCTAACCAGCACGGCATAGGCTTGCGACGAAGTTTGAATCACAGGGATTAAATCGCGTTGCACGTTATAAGGGATTTTCGACATGGTGCTTGGGGTAATAGCCAGTGCAGCAGAGCCCTGCAGTAATGTGTACCCATCAGCCGGTGCACTGGCGACCAGCGCGGTACCAATGACTGTGGCGGCGCCTGGACGGTTTTCCACGACAACCGACTGTCCGAGCGAGACCGATAATTTAGGGGTAATGAGTCGAGCCATGACATCGGTGGCTCCGCCTGCGGCATAGGGCACGATCAGTTTGATCGGATGGTCTGGATAACTAGCCGCTGTTGAGGAGGCTGGCAAACTCTTGTTTTGTCCAAAACAATTTGCAGATAAGCATAGCAAGCTCAGTATCAGCACAGTGAGTGAATGATTTCCAAAGCGTTGTTTGCTAAAACGCGTAACGAAAGTAATCAAATCGACTCCTTGGTTGATTGGATCAAATCAAGTACAGGGCATTAAGCGATTAAACACCAGTGATCGTCTTGTTCGATGACTCGCTTTTCCTGCTTGAGTTTGTACAGGTGGGCCAGTAACGACCGTGCAGCCAAGGCATGGCGTTGAACGGGCGTGTCTTGATAGGCAATTTTTACGAGTGCCTCAATCGTTTGCGGGGTATCGCTTGTGCTGAGCGCGGCGAGGATTTTGTTTTCTCGCGCCAGGCGATGTAATACCAGCCTGTCGATTGCGTGCTCAGGATGACCGATTAAAAAGCCATGGCCGGGTGCCAGGTAGTCGATCGAATCATTTTGAATAATCTCCTCCTTAATCATTGCTAAGGATGTCAGGTAGGCCAGCATATCGCCATCTGGGGGATTGATGACAACGGTTGAACCTTGCATCAAGTGATCACCCGTAAACAGAATTTTTTCCGATTCATGCAGATAGCAAAGGTGATTGGAGGCGTGTCCTGGTGTATGGATGACCCGCAGTCTGATTCCTGCAATCTCCAGGACGTCCGCGTGGGAAGGGACAATATCTGGTTTGAAATCCTGATCCTGGTTCAACTGGGCAGGCGCAGGCATACCATAAATGGTTGCGCCTGTTCGCGCCTGAAGCTTCATGGCTGCGGGCGAGTGATCACGGTGCGTATGGGTGGTGAGTATCCACCGAATCGCTCCCGGGGCACAGCGGATAATTGCCTCGATATGATCGTCAAGTGCTGGTCCGGGATCAATCACCGCGACCCCTGTTTGCGCCGAGCCAAGCAGATACGTGTTGGTGCCTGGGCCCGTCATGACTCCAGGGTTGGGTGCGGTAAGACGCCAGAGTGCCGGTGCGATCTGCACAGGATGCCCGGGATCAATATCTGATTTGGTCGTACCAAGGTTTTCCGGATCAAGTTTTTGTGCTTCAGCGTAGGCGTAATCGCTCTGGATCAGCATACGGATTGAACCATCGCGTGCAGTGGAGGCGTGTGGCGTGGTCGCCGCGATCTGTGGCTTGGTTCGAGCATGTTTGAGCAAATCTTCAACTCGACCAAATTGCATCAGACTTTCGAGCGTTTTGATTGTCGGGAACATCAGATCAATCTCGCCTCGTTTGAAGAGATCAAGCGCTTCTCCAGGCCTGACCCATAAATGCGCGATCGTTTCTGAATTGTCATGCATCGCAATTTGTTCAGCCGGTGCAGCCGCGATGAAAAATCTTGTGTCGTAACGCCTGGGTCTGCCCGGTGTTGTGATCCAATGACTGTAATAGATTAATTGATCCGTCGCGGCGCGTAATTGTTCACGTTGCAGCAGCTGAGCGAAAGAAATTTTGTTTTCCGCTAACTCTAGTCGCAAGTCTGCAAGCTTTTGCGCGTCTGTCGCATCGAACTGCAATAGCTCCGGGTGATCGCGATAACCGATGAGCAGACCAGCCTCTTCAAAACATTCGCGAATCGCCGCAACCCAATAGGCTAGCCCACCTGCCTGTATGCCAAGCTCCGTGCTCGCCCGCGCGTCATCGACTCCGATGCACAGCGCGTGCATCTCTGTCGCATGATCTGATGCATCCACCCCCCCACCAGGGAAAACATGCATGCCCTTTGCAAAGCTCACCTGTGTGGTGCGCTTCATCATGAACACTTCTATACCCTGTTCAGAATCGCGGGCCAGAATGATGGTTGCAGCAGGGCGGGGATGTGATGGATCTGTATGCACAAACAACTCGAGTTGGGACGTATTGATTTCTGGATGCGGATACAGCCAGATAAACGCAGACTAGAAAAATTGAACTTTGAAGCAGGGTTTAGGATAGCATTGAGATACAACAAACATAACAGCAGGAGATGTATGAAACGTTTTTTACCTGGTAAATTCGCCAACCTATTTATTGCCACCGCACTGTCCGGATTTTTTTGCGCTGCAGCAATGGCACAGCAAAGTGTCTGGCCGACTCGCCCCATCAGAATGGTGATCCCGTTTGGTGCGGGAGGGGGGACTGACGTGATTGGCCGACTGCTTGCACAAAAGCTGACAGAGCGACTGGGTCAGACTGTTGTGGTGGAAAATCGCCCGGGAGCAGGAGGTAGCCTTGGCACGTCAGAAGTGGCTCGCGCTCCAGCCGATGGTTACACCCTTTTGTTGGGCTCTAGTTCCACGCATGGTATTAATCCAGGCATGTATGCCAAGCTCCCCTATGATCCGATTAAGGATTTCGAGCCTGTGGCCTTGATCGCGACAAACCTGTTTGTGATGTCGGTACCTAAGGACTCGCCGGTTAAAACAGTTTCTGATCTGGTCAAGCTCTCACAGTCTGCGCCAGGCAAGTATGACTACGCCTCCTCGGGTAATGGCACGACCAGCCATCTCGCGGCAGCACTGTTTGTTTCCATGTCGGGTGCTCAGCTCACACACATTCCCTATAAAAGTAATGTGCCGGGTTTGACAGATCTCGTCGCTGGCAGGGTTGCGATGATGTTCGACAATATCACTGCGATGCAGACACAGATCAATGCAGGCACGATTCGTCCGATCGCGACAACCGGACTGAAAAGGAATGCGGTGTTGAAGGACGTGCCTACCCTTGACGAGTCGGGGGTCAAGGGCTATGACATCAGAGGGTGGTTCTGTATGCTGGCACCTGCGGGTACGCCAGCAGAAATTGTGACCAAGCTCAATCGCGCGTTGGTAGAAATTGTTGCCCTACCCGAGGTGACTGAAAAACTGGTCGCCATCGGCGCTGATCCTGAAACAGGTTCACCGGAGGATTTGAAAAAACTGATTGCCTCTGAAATTGCAAAATATAAAAAGATTATTCAAATCGCGGGCGCTAAAGTCGAATAAAAGTCGAATAAAAAAAGCTGCACACCGGTTAAGGTTGTGCAGCTTTTAAAGTTTAAGTCCTGGGGGTTCAAGACATAAACTTTTTAAGAATTAAGCACCCCAGGGAGTGATTGCTTCTTTCAGTAGTTTGTAACCATCGAGGTAACGTGGACGTGAGTCCCCTGCGTAAATCTTGTCGAAGGTTGCAAGCTGTGCGTCAAGCCAGTCAGCCAATTGCTTGTTGCCTGGGTTAGCGGCTTTGTAGGCCTCGTTGATCAGGACGAAATGGATGCGTGGGTCGTAAGGCTGCTTTTCGCCGCCAACAGTCTCGTCGCCGTCGAGCAAACGCAGCAACATCGCATCCGCTGAACCCAGCGTTTGCTCATAAATTGGCGCGCCATGCAGGCGATACATCACGCTGGTCATGTCTTTACCATTTGTCATGGTGAAGCCCATCTTGGTCCAGAGCTTTTTCATGTCTTCTTTGACACCGGCGCCGTCGAGCACGATCTGGCCCCAGTCACGCAACACGTCAGGCGCGTCAGCCATCAAATCTGTCAGGCGATCGCCGTCCAGATCGGTTGCGTACACAATGCACTTACGGTGACGGATCATGTCATGCAACAACAGGCCGAAGTTAGTGTCCGAGATGTGTTCGTAAATATCGCCTTTCCAGTTTTCCATGCCGGCTTTGAAGTCTGCAGGGAGCAGGGCCACGATCGCGTCAACGTTTGCGCGTTGTTCTTCGTAGGCATCAACGGTGTATTTACGCTTGAGCGTGAATTGCGTGCCTTGCAACAGCCAGCGCATGATGCCAGCGTTGATCGCGTCTTCCTGGGCCTGGGTAGGCTTGGTGGCAACACGACCGATCTGGCCGGTTTCGTTGACCATTTGCAGGAACAGGCGCGCAGCATACGCCATACGCACGCCAGGCGTGTTCATCTCTGAGTGGATGTTGCCCGTGGCGGGATCCACTGCGAATTTCTTTTTGTCCTGTGAATAAGGCAGGCCAGGCATGAAACGAATGCTGGTGATGCCGCCGTAAGGACGTACGTTGCAATACACGCCTGCTGCGGTGCGCAGGGGAGCATTGGCGGATTTTCCATTCACAACAACTTTTTTGCCGCTATCGTTGACCATAAAGTCACCGGCGGTTGACCATTTCAGTGCGGTGTAGTCGAGCTTGCCAAACCACTCGAGTGATTTGAGCTTGGAGTCGTGACGGTACTGAGCCATCATTGGAACGCCGAGGAAAGGCAGACCCAGCACGTCGAGTGCCATCAGGGTGCCGTTCAGTGCAAACATGTCAGTAAACGCGTGTGCGACGGGTTTAACACCGCCCGCTGGATTACCGCCTTCCCAGATGATTGCGTCAGGGCAACCAGTAGGTTTGACGTCAGAGCGCTTGTAGGTACTGTCGAGCAGTTTGAAGAGATCGCCGTTTTGCTCTTCTTGGGCGATTTTCAGCAAATCGAGAAGTTGTGACATGTTTGGAAAGCCTCAGTTAGGGTGAACTTAGGATTATACCCAAGGGAAAGTACGGGCATCAGAAAGCTTTGTGTAAGGTCTGCTCACCGCTATACTCAGCCCATAAATGTATAAAAATACATAAAAAAATATATAAAACTACTGGAGACAAATATGACTAAAAAATTATTTAGTTCGTTGGTGTGCGCGGCTGCCCTCGGCATGGCGGGAGTAGCAGCGGCTGCGCCTGACGTCAAAATTGGCGCGACCTTCCCTCTTTCAGGTAACTCAGGTAACGCGGGCAAGTTGGCTGTGGCGGCTATTGAGGTGGCGGCCGAAATCATTAACAACCCGCATCCTGGTTTTGAAGCATTACCTCTCGGCGCGGGTAAAGGTCTGCCAAACTTAGGCGGAGCCAAAATTAAAGTGATTCCTGCCGACCACCAAGGTAATCCTAGTGAGGGTCAAAGCCAGACCCTGCGTCTGATTACGCAAGAGAAGGTCGCGGGTATCGTGGGCAGTTATCAATCAGCGGTTGCCGTGACTTCCACCGCAACAGCCGAACGTTATGGCGTACCTTTTGTGGTGGGTGACTCGGTCGCCGCCAACATCACGACGCGTGGCTTTAAGTGGACGTTCCGTACCACGCCCGTTGCGAGTGACTTCGCCAATCTTTACATGGTCTTTCTCAACGAACTCAAGAGCAAAGGCCAGGACGTCAACAATATAGCGGTGGTTTTTGAGAATACCGATTATGGTGTTTCGGTAGCTGGCACCATCCGTGAAATTGCCAAAGCCAAGGGCTTTAACGTCGTCGCTGACATCGCCTATAACGCCAATGGCGCTGATGTTTCTGCGCAAGTGCTTCAGTTAAAAGATAAAAAACCAGATGTGGTGATCTTTATTTCTTACACCTCAGATGCGATTCTTTACATGAAGACGTTCAAAAGTCTGGACTACATGCCAAAGATCGTCATCGGTGATAACTCAGGTTTTTCCGACCCAGCCTTTATCAAAGCTGTCGGAGAGTTGGCACAAGGTTCATTTAACCGTAGTGCCTGGGGTGTTGGCCCCAAAGACAGCGTGACCTGGCGCATTAACGAAATGTACAAGGCCAAGACCGGTCAGGACATGGACGACACGTCCGGTCGCGATATGCAGGCTTTCTTTGTTCTCGCCGATGCGATTAATCGCGCCGGCTCGACCAAGCCCGAGGCTGTTCAGGCCGCCCTGCAGAAAACAGACTTGAAAGCGAACCAACTGATGATGGGTTATCAAGGGGTGAAGTTTGATGCAACCGGTCAAAACACGCTCGCCTCAGCCTACATGATTCAGTTGATTGGCAACAACTATATTCCTGTCTATCCTGAAAGCGCCGCACAGGCAAAACCGGTCGTCCCGTTCAAGGGCTGGAAATAAGCCAATGAGCTAAACAGTTCAGACGCGAAAGCTTCCGTCTGAACTGTTTTTCCATCCACTACACGGAAATTATTTTGCGATGGTACTTCTACAAGTCATTGTTGCGGGCCTGTTGATCGGGGCCGTCTACGCATTGTTCTCCTCAGGACTGACCTTGGTCTGGGGCATGATGAACGTGATCAATTTCGCCCATGGCGAATTTGTGATGCTCGGTATGTACGTCAGCTTCTGGACTTTTACCTTGCTGCATTTCGGTGTCGCGAGTTTCAGTGTCGCAGCCGCCGTTATGCTGTTTATCCTGGGCATTCTGGTTTACCTGTGCTTAATCAAACATGTCATGCGTGGGCCAATGCTCGCGCAGATCCTGTCGACGTTTGGGCTACTGCTGGTATTGCGCTATTCAGCGTTTTGGGCCTTTGGTTCGAGTTTTGTCGGCCTGCCTGAAAACATTTTGGGACCTAGTCTGAATGTGGGTGGTATTTTGCTCAGCGCACCCAAAGTCGTTGCAGGACTTGCTGCGCTTGCGATCACGATCGGCATGCATTTGCTGTTAACACGCACAATGCTCGGCAGTCAGATTCTGGCTGTAGCGGAAAATCGAAACGCTGCCATGTTGATGGGGATTAAACCTGATCGTATGCAAGCAATTGCCTGGGGCTTATCGGGCGCGAGTGCCGGGGTCGCGGGTGCCTTGATTGCAACCTTCTTTCCAATCTCCGCCACGGTGGGTGAGTCATTGGGGCTGATCGCATTTGTAGTGGTGACTTTTGGTGGCTTTGGTAGCGTACCGGGTGCGATGTTGGCTGGACTGATCATTGGCTTGATTGAGTCTTTGTCTGCCTTTTATTTCGGACCGGTCTATCAGGATGTATTTGTATACGCCTTGTTTGTACTGGTCCTGTGGATTCGTCCTCGTGGACTGATGGGGAAAGCCTGATGAAACGCACTGGATGGATTGTGCTCGCGCTAGTGTTGGTGCTGTTTCCGCTCAGCTTCGATGATCCTTATTATGAGCAATTAGGATCGCTGGTGTTACTGGCGGCAATCTCCGCTTCGGCCTGGAATCTGATTGGCGGCTATGCCGGTCAGGTCTCGGTCGGTAACGCCATCTTTTTTGGTGCCGGCGCCTATATGCCCTTATTGTTTTACAAACTGTGGATGGTCAGTCCATTGTTTGGATTTCCCGCAGGGATCGCAGTCAGTATTGTGATTGCGGTGATTATCGGCATCCCGACCTTCAGGTTAAGCGGACATTACTTCAGTATGGCGACAATCGCGGTGGCGGAATTAATTCGCATTGTCGTGAGTAACTGGGATTTTCTGGGTGCTTCGATCGGCTTGACAGGACCTGCGGTGGCGCGTGACTGGTCCGATCTCATTTTCCGCAGCTCAACACCTTATTACTATATGTTCCTGGCCGTACTGGTGTTACTGCTATTTATCACCTACAGGATTGAACGCAGTCGCTTTGGCTATTATTTGCGGGCGATTCGCTCAGGCGAACGCGCCGCGCGTAGTCTCGGTGTGCCCGTGAGTCGCTGCAAGCTCTACATCTTTATGTTGAGTGCGACCTTTACCTCGCTGGCGGGATCCTTGTATGTCGCCAAGTTCGGATTTGTTGATCCTGCGAGCGGTTTTGGCACGCTGATCTCGGTCAATATGGTGATCATCGCAGCCTTCGGTGGTGCGGGCAGATTGCTTGGACCCTTGCTGGGTGCGGTCATCCTCATCCCCTTGCAGTCGGAAGCCAACTCCTTCTTCGGTGGTGGTGGTACGGGTCTGACCTACATTATTTATGGCGCAATCATTATGCTGATTGCTCGCTACGAACCGGGTGGTCTGCTTGAGATGTGGGATCGTTTTCGTGAGCGTAGAGCTTCGCGACGCAACAAGGCTCTGGAGCAGGCGCAGGCTGCATCCACCGCACAGAATTCTTCGGCAGGCTAACTATGTTGCTTAAAGCAGAAAATGTTTCGATGCAGTTTGGTGGTTTTCGCGCTGTCTCCGGTGCGTCGCTTGAGATTAATCAGGGTGAAATCATCGGTTTGATCGGACCCAATGGTGCTGGAAAATCTACCTTCTTTAATTGTCTCGTAGGTGATCTGCGTCCGACCGAAGGTCGTGTCTGGTTTGATGGCCATGACGTCACGCAGGCCTCGCCAGAAGAACACGCCAAGCTTGGGATCGGGCGAACTTTTCAATTGCCAGCTACGTTTGAAGATCTGTCCATTCTTGATAATGTGATGGTGGGGGCATTCTTGCGTCACCCGCGCGTCAGCGATGCGCTGGAGGCTGCGCATCGCGTGCTTGAATTGACAGGCTTGTCAGAGATTGCACAACAAAAAGCTAAAACACTTGGGACACCTGGTCGAAAGCGTCTCGAGATCGCTCGTGTGCTGGCGACTGAGCCAAAACTGATGTTGCTCGATGAAGCGCTTGCAGGCCTGACTCCGGTTGAAGTGCGTCGAGCCATTGAGCTCGTCAGAAAAATTCATCAATCAGGTGTCACGCTGGTGATTGTTGAACACATTATGGAAGTTATTTTGACCTTGACCGATCGCGTGCTTGTGTTTAACCAAGGCAAAGTGATTGCGAGTGGCAAACCCTCTGATGTGGTGAATGATCCCGCTGTGGTTGAGGCCTACCTTGGCCGCTCCCTATCCCGTCAGAAAGGTCTTGCCGCATGAGTGCCATGTCCAATCATTTGAAAGTCGAACATCTCGAGGTGCGGTATGGAGATCTGGTCGGCATTGCAGACGTTTCGATTGAAGTCAAAATGGGTTCAATCGTTGCGCTGTTAGGCTCCAATGGCGCTGGAAAAACCACGACCTTGAATGCGGTAGCCGGACTGGTGCAATCCAGTCAGGGCTCGATTCAATGGCAAGCAGAAAATATCGCTTCGCAACCCGCCTATGCCATTGTGCGCAAGGGTATCGCACTGGCTCCAGAGGGTTGGCATTTGTTTACTCAACAAACCGTTGAGCAAAATCTGATGCTCGGTACTACATCGCTAGCCGATAAAAAACGCATTCCTGAGTTGATGGAGCAAGTATTCAGTTATTTCCCACGACTCAAAGAGCGGCGCCGTCAGCGCGCAGGAACGTTATCAGGAGGAGAGCGGCAGATGTTAGCGGTGGGCCGCGCACTCATGAGCGCACCTAAAATTCTGCTGCTTGATGAACCTAGTCTGGGCCTCGCACCTGCAATCGTTGAAACCATGTATGAGACGCTTAGTGCGCTGCACAAGGCGGGGCTGACGCTCCTGATTGCCGAGCAATCGGTTCAACTGGCTTTAGAAGTCGCTGATTACGCTTACGTTTTGCAAACAGGTAAAACCGTCTTGGAAGGTACCGCCGAGGCGCTGTCCAGGGATGAGCAGGTGCGTCAGATCTACCTGGGTATCACCGACGCAACGACAGCCTGACGCTTCAGATTGCTTGACCTGACATTGCTGCAGCGGGAAATCTGTCAGCGAAAATAGTTCTCCAGGACGCGTTGGTTTGCATCAGCGCATGGAGCGATGGCGCGTCGAAAAACTGACCTGACTCCATTTGATTGAGTTGCCAGGTCATGCAGAAATTCGAGGAGATAGCAGGCACGCCCAGATCTGCGAGTGCCATGATCGGTCCGAGCGTTGGCATGCCTGCGCCAGCCAGCAAAATGACATCAGGCTTGAGAGGAATCAGGCGTTTGGCCGCTTCGAGAACTGACTCGTTACGCAGCGTGTAAATATTATGAAAGCCACCGACCGGGGTGGGAGACTCGATCCCGACGATTTCCACTCCTGCACGCTTCCAGTAGGCCGCACTCATCGCTGTGAGCCATTGTGGATAGGGGCTGACCAAGCCAATGCGCTGCGCGCCGAGCGTGGCAAAAGACCGGCGGATGGATTGTCCGGCCGATACGATGGGATAACCGTATTTTTTGCCAAGCTGATCGAAATAAGCATCCTCCTGCTCGGGCGACCAGTGGTAGGTCGAGCCGGTAATCAGAAAGCCCAGACCCGAGAGGGGTGCATTGGCAAAGGTATCTATAAAACCTTCGATGCCGTTCAGAAAGTCCACGAGGCGATCACGTAGCTCAGGCTGTGGACTCGTGAGTCGACCTGTCAGCAGCGCGATGTCGCGGCCAAGCATCGCCTGAACCTCTGGCTCGGCTGTTGTGTTGGCTTGTGGCACAAGCAAGCCCAACGTTCCGTGTGCACCGTATTCGACTTCATTATTCATAGTTACCATGCTAGCATTTTGATATGAAAAAAACTCTAAAAACAATACAGACAATTCTTGTTGGTGCAAGCCTTGCAGCCAGCGCGGTGATTTCCTCTGCGCACGCTCAGACCTGGCCAGAAAAACCCATTCGCTTGATTAATCCGTTCGCACCGGGCGGGTTTGGCGATACCGTTGCAAGGCCCTTGCTCGATCGTCTTTCACAAAGTCTTGGACAACCCATCATTGTTGAGAGTCACGGTGGCGCGAACGGTACGCTTGCGTCTAATGTTGTGGCTAAATCACCGGCAGATGGCTACACCTTGTTGCTGGCTAATCTTGGACCGATTGCGATCAGCCCTGCTTTGCAGCCCGCCACGACACTGGATCCTCTGAAAAATTTTGTCCCTATTACGCAATTGGTTTCGGGACCCTTAATCTTGCTGGTGCATCCCGATGTGCCCGCTAACAATTTAAACGAGTTACTCGAACTCGCGCGTAAACAGCCGGGTAAGCTGTCCTATGGTTCGGTGGGGGCGGGGAGCACAACACATCTGGCGGGTGAGTTGCTCAGTCAGCGTGCAGGGATTGACTGGTTGCATGTCCCCTACAAAGGCGCCGCGCCAGTCATTACTAATTTACTGGGCAAACAGATCGATGCAGGGATTGTCAATATTTCCCTGGCGAAATCCTATGTCGAGTCGGGTCGTTTGAAACCGATCGCGGTGACCACCCTGAAGCGTTCTGCAGTGATGCCTGAGGTGCCTGCTATCGCCGAGTTGATTCCTGGATTTGAGGTCAATCCCTGGTGGGGATTGATGGCACCGATTGGCACCCCCCCGGCAGTGATTGCGCGGATTCAGAATGAAACAATGCGCATCATCCAGTTGCCAGAAGTGGCCGAACGTTTTCGTCAGTCCGGCCTTGAACCTGAGGGGACCACCGCACAGGCTTTCGATGCACGCATTCGGGGTGATTTGAAGCAGTGGCAAGAGCTTGCCAAGACAAACAAAATCATCATGGATTGAATGTGGTCAGTGCGCGAAAGCCTGTTGGTTGCTATTTGATTCCGGTGATTGATGCGGCCATTGCACGTGGATCGCGCATCGGCCAGCGACCACTGCTGGCGTGCGTGATAAAGCTCTGCACAATACGGTTAAATTCGCCAGCGGCTTCCAGATTCATGGTGTGTCCGCAATTCGGGATAATGGCCAGTGCGGCACTCGGGATTGTTTCCTTGAGCATCAGCCCAGGTTTCAGGCAAGGCCAGTCCTCATCACCGTTCAGGATTAACGTCGGCACGGTTAACTTGGATAATTGTTCCGTCAGGTTATAGAGCGAAGGGCGCTCACGCTGCACACCAAGCTGTGTATTCGCTGACCCAAGCGCTGAGTGCTGCGCAAAATCTTTTTTGAATTCCGCAAAGCCTTTTGGATCTGAGCGCTCAAAGGGAATGCGGGTCGGGCCATGCGCATAGGTATCGACAAAAGCTTGCATGCCTTTTGTGAGGAGCAAGTTGGCACTGAACTCTGCTTCTTCGCGAAATTTGTCACGCTGATTGAGTTCTGCACCGTAGCCGCAGCCCGCCACACAAAGTGATAGGGCGCGCTCAGGGTGTTGCAAGCCAAAATGCAAGGTTGCAAAACCGCCCATCGACAAACCCACAATATGGGCGCGTTCGATTTTTAAGTGATCCATCACGGTAATGATATCGGCGACCGCACGATTTTGTGAGTAGGAACTCGACTCGGGCGGCACGCTTGAGGGCGGATAGCCGCGCGCATTAAAGGTAATGACCTGGTGCTGGCGCGAAAAATGACGGACCTGAGGCTCCCAGCTATTCATGGTGGCAGCAAACTCGTGCACGAAAACGATCGGTACACCCGAACCGGTGACCTCATAACTCAGTTCAACACCATCATTGGTCGTTGCGAAGGGCATATTATTTCCTGAAAAAATTTGCAAAGGCGGTTTGTGCTTCGTCAGATTTAAGTCGCATGGTAAATAGACCAAGCTCATAGTCAAAGGCTTCGTGAATAGCCGGTCGCTGGCTATGTTTCAACATGCGTTTGGATAACTGTAATGCCTCAGGCGGGAGCGCAGCAAGCTCGCCAGCAATTTTTTTTGCCAGCGTGAGTGCTTCACCTGGAGAGGTTGTCTGAGTAATGAAACCCGCCTCAGCGGCCTCGATTCCAGTAAAGGCGCGTCCGTGCAATAACCACTGTGAGGCGCGTCTGGGGCCAACGATTTGCGACAGGAGCAAGCTTGAGGCCCCCTCAGGACATAAGCCCAGCGGCACAAAAGGTATTCTGAAATTTGCATTGTCTGCAGCATAGACAAAGTCGCAATGCTGCAGCATGGTGACGCCAATCCCAATCGCGCTGCCTTCAACGGCGGCAATGATTGGCAGATCGCAATCCACGAGCGCTCTGAGAAACTTCAGCCCCGCGCTATCGCCCGGCTCTCTGGGGGTTTGGAAATCTTTCAGATCATTGCCTGCGGTGAAGTAATTATTTGCACCCGTCAGGATGATTGCACGGACCTCCGTGTCATCGCGCGCGCCACTGACATGACTGGCGAGCAGCAGGTAAGTGGCGACATCAAGCGCATTACGACGCTCGGGTCGATTAATCGTCAGGGTAAGTACGCCATTATTTTTATCGACGAGAACAGTTTCGTTCACTATCCGCTTCCTTGAATTGGGCATTGCATGTTGGTGTGGTGCAGAGGATATTACCTAAGAAATGAGTAAAAGATTCACCGATCAACAGGTAAAAAATGAATAAAAAAAGACTTACCTTTTGGGTAAGTCTTTTTCGGGTTAATCAACAAGCAGTGACGATGCGTCAGTCCCTGTTACCACCACCGAAGATACCAAGGATAGCCAGCAAGTTTGAAAACACGTTGTAGACATCCAGATAAATGGCCAGTGTCGCAACAACATAGTTAGTCTCGCCGCCGTTCACCACACGTTGCAGGTCAATCAGCATGAAGGCCGAGAAAATCACAATCGCGACCACAGAAATGGTCAGCATCAGGGCTGGGAGCTTCAGGAAAATATTGGCCAGACTGGCAACCAATAAAATCACTACGCCGATAAACATGAATTTAGCCATGCCAGACAGGTCACGCTTGATCGTTGAGGCCAGTGTTGCCATCGTGCCAAAGACAATCGCCGTGCCACCAAAAGCAAACATCACCAGTTGTGTACCGTTGCTCATGCCTAATACAAAACCAAGCAAGCGCGAGAGCATCACGCCCATAAAGAACGTGAACAGCAGCAACAAGCCAACACCGAGTGAGCTGTCTTTATTCTTTTCGATCGCAAACATCAGGCCAAAAGCGCCGATCAGAAAGAAAATAGCTGTCATGCCTGGGCTGGTGGCCATGACTTGATTCAGACCGCTTGTCATGCCGACTGCTGCACCTAATACCGTCGGGATCAGGGAGATCGCCAACAGCCAGTAGGTGTTGCGCAAGACCCGATTGCGCACGACCTCTTGGGCGGCGCCGTAAGGGCTGCGAGTAAGGGTGGGGCGAACATCGTTCATGGAAAAGCTCCTGTCAGATAAATTGTGAACTCAGGGAAAAACCGTTATCCCTCAGTCTATGACCGAAAGCATACCTGACAGTTCCCTGAATGGCTAGATTGATTGAAAATAAATTGATAAAAATACGCATTCGAGGCGTTTAACCCAGACGGTGGGAGCGTAAATCGTGTCCGTCAGCCTGATAAGCACGCCAACGTGCGCGTGCGCTGGCTTTGTCCGACTCCTCGTCAGAGACGATTTCGAGGACACGGGTCAGGGGCCCGACGGTGGGCGGGCAGAGCTCATCGAGATTCATTAACCATGCTTCGGCGGGTGCCTGAGCGAGGACTTGCTCAAGATTTTCCGAGGCAAGGATGATGGGGGTCTGCGCCGCCAGGGAGTCTGAGGCCATGACATGTGGCACAAACGCTGCTTCATCAACGGCCCAGAGCTGCGCATCAAACGCTTTGAGTCGCGCAGCATCCGAACAGAATACGACCATTTTTTGACCGGCCAGATATTGCCGCAAAGCGGTCTGACATGCTTGCGACAATTTATCTGTGGCACCAAAAGCGAAATCTATGCGCGCCATGTATTGGGTTTACGCTTTCTGATTCAACAGGAATTGCAATAAAAGCGGGACGGGGCGTCCCGTCGAGCCTTTTATTGCCCCACCTTTCCAGGCTGTGCCTGCAATATCTAAGTGCGCCCAGCGATAGGCTTTGGCAAAGCGCGACAGGAAACATGCGGCAGTCACGGCGCCTGCAGGTTGACCGCCTATATTGGCCATATCCGCAAAATTCGATTTCAGCTGGACCTGATAGTCGTCTTCCAGGGGCATGCGCCAGGCGGTATCCCCCGCTTGTTTACCGGCTTTGAGGATGGAGTCTGCGAGTTCGTCATCTTTGGAAAAGAGGCCGGAATTCACACCGCCGAGTGCAACGACGCAGGCACCTGTCAGCGTGGCGATGTCAATGACTGCCGAAGGCTTGAAGCGCTCAGCATAGGTCAGTGCATCGCACAGGATCAGGCGGCCTTCCGCATCGGTGTTGAGGATTTCGATGGTCTGACCAGACATACTGGTCACCACGTCGCCTGGTTTGTTGGCACTGCCGTTGATGAGGTTTTCGCAGGTTGGGATGAGGCCGACTACTTCACCCGGTAACTCAAGTTCTGCCAGTGCACGGAATGTCCCCAGCACGCTGGCCGCGCCACACATATCGAACTTCATTTCGTCCATGGTTGCAGGAGGTTTGATAGAGATGCCACCCGAGTCAAAGGTGATGCCTTTACCGACCAGCACTACCGGACCTGGCTTGGTTTTCGTAGCGGCCTTGGCAGGTGCTTTGCCTTTGTAATGCATGACGATAAAACGCGGTGGTTGGTCTGAACCTCTGGAAACAGAGAGAAAAGAACCCATTCCCAGTGCTGCGATTTGTTTGCCATCCAGAACGGTGACTTTAATGCTCTTAAATTCACGCCCGAGTTTTTTAGCTGTTTCGCCAAGATAGGTCGGTGTACAGATATTGCCTGGCAGATTGCCAAGCGTACGTGCCATGGAAACGCCTTGTCCAAGCGCTGCACCTTGTTTCAGGCCGAGTTCAGCTGCAGCATTGTCAGAACGTGTCACAAGCAGGGAGAGTTTTTTCAGTTTGGGACGCGCATCAGGATCTGGTTTACCAAAGGTCGCATCGTAGTGATAGGTTGCCTCACACGCGGCTGCAGCCGCATTACGTGCCCGGTCCGTTATTGTCGAGCCAGGACAGGCGATGGCTGCCAGTGTCGAGATGGCTTCTGTGACGCGTGCATGCACACAGACGCTGGCAAAGGCTTTCTCGGCGCTGGTATGCGCGCGCGCGGTGTAATCAGCCTGTTTGCCCAGACCAACCAACACAACGCGGGCTGACGCAACGCCTTCGAGGTTGCGAAGAACCAGAGTGGTATTGGCTTTGCCGAGGAATTCAGTTTTCATGACGGCACGGATTGCGCCATGGCACGCACGATCAATCACATCAGCTGCGGGGCTAAGTACGCCATCGGTGAACACGCCAACCGCGAGTGCGGCTGTTTTAACTTGATGGATCGAGACGGAGGTGTTGGTGCTGAATTCCATAGTTGAAGCCTATTTGCGTCGAAAGATGATTTACGTCAGAAGATGAGATTGATTATCTCGCATTTTGTTCCATTTCATAGGTATTTCAATACATTCAGGAAAGAAGCTTATTTCCATTTGTTATTTAATATATTTTCTATATTACTTATAATATGATTTCATCATGAGGCCCTTATGAACTTGCAGCAATTTCGTTTTGTACGTGAAACTATTCGTCGCGACTTCAACCTGACTGAAGCCGCGCGCAATCTATTTACTTCACAGCCTGGCGTGTCTAAAGCGATCCTGGAGTTTGAGGATGAGCTTGGTGTGCAGATTTTCGAGCGACACGGCAAACGTATTAAGGGGTTGACTAAACCAGGTCACGCCGTCGCCCAGGTCGTAGATCGCATCATGCGAGAGATTGATAATCTCAAAAAAGTCAGCGATGAGTTCGCCAAGCGCGATGAGGGCAGTCTGGTGATCGCCTGCACCCATACGCAGGCGCGCTATGTCTTGCCCAAAATTATTCCCGCATTTCGTCAGAAATTTCCGCGGGTGCATCTCGCTCTGGCCGAGGGAAGCCCACCCCAGTTAGCTGAAATGGTCCTGCATGAGCAAGCCGATCTGGCGATCGCAACGGAGTCATTGTCTTTGACTCCCGGCCTCGAGACGTTGCCCTGCTATACCTGGGAGCACACCGTGGTCGTGCGACCTGATCATCCTTTGGCAGCGCTCGCAAAGCAAAAGGGCTTTGTGTTGACACTTGAGCATATTGCCAGCTATCCAATTGTGACCTATGACCGTGCTTTTTCTGGGCGGCGCTCGGTCAACGACGCGTTTGAAAAGCTGAATTTGCATCCCGATATCGTTCTCGAAGCGATTGACGCGGACGTTATCAAAACCTACGTGGATGTCGGCCTAGGGATTGGAATCATTGCAGGGGTGGCCTATGAGCCAGCCCGCGATACCAATCTGATCAGCTTGCCTGCAGGGCACTTGTTTGGCATTCAGACAACGCGTATTGCAATTAAATCGGGCGTCTTTCTGCGAGATTATGTCTATACCTTCATTTCGATGCTGACCCCTGAGCTGACAGAGCAAACCGTGAGAGACTTGATAGAAACAAAATGAGAATAAGTATTATTACGCTTGCAATTTAAATAGGAATCATTATCATTTAGTTTGTCCGTTTATGGAGCAGACTGAATGACTATTTCTTATTTTTCAATTTCCCCAGAGACCGATCCTGTCAAACAGACGATTAGAAATGCGGTGGTCGTTGGGGCGGATCGTCTTGGAAATATCCCCAGCTTATTGAGGGATCACAATATTTCCATCACGCATCACATTAGCGGTCGTGACCCGGCACATCAGAAAAGAACCCTCAATCTGCCTACAGGCACCGAAATCGTCATCTTGCTGACGGATTTTTTAGGGCACAACGTGATGAAAACTTTTCGTCAAGCCGCTCAGCGCAGTGGGGTACAGGTGGTAGCGTGCCGGCGCTCGGTTTGTGCCGTGCAGCAGGCCTTGAATCAGTGTGGATTGTGCGCCTGAACGATTGTTTCAGGCTGGGCACTGCAAGGACAGTTATTTAGAGGCGACTTCTTTCAAATCGAGGCGGCGGGCGCCGGTGAAGCGCTTTGCCCAGTAGCGGTCATTCATATTTTCCACGCGAACCACGCCACCCGAGGCGGGTGAGTGAACAAACTGATCCTGACCGATATAAACACCAACGTGGGAGTATTTACGCCCCATGGTATTAAAAAATACTAAATCACCGACCGCAAGCTCAGTGCGTCCGACGTTATTACCTTGTTTAGCCATTTCATCAGCGCGGGGAGGTAATTTCAAACCCAGAGACTGATTCGCTGAGTAAAACACCAAGCCACTGCAATCAAAACCTGTATCGGGTGTTTTTCCGCCAGAGCGGTAGCGCACGCCGAGCTGCGTCATCATGTGGGCCGCTAGCGGATGGTCGATATCGCCGTAATACAGACCATTACCGCTTTTGGAGCGGGCAAGAAACGCACCAATCGGGTCATTAGAGTTACGCCAGTCGGCGCTAGCCGCTGAGTAGCCACCTAAACCAAAGCCAGCGTTTTTTTGGCCATCCACCCCTGCGCAACCGCTCAATAAAGCGACTGTAGACACCGCCGACAACAATGTTGCGCGCTTAAATGCGCGGGCATGTCGTGTCATACGTGCAAAGGATGAGAAAAATTGAATCATGCGGGCCCGAGCGAATTGAGTGCGTGGTGCAATGCGTCAATTCGAAGATTTATTTGATAAACGGCAAGGCTCGTGAAAGCTTAACCTGCAACAATCATAGTACAAAAATTGATTTTCCCCAAAATTTTATTTCCGGAGACACTCCATGAATGCTGTGCAAGCTTTCCACCGCCGTTCGATTCAGGATCGCGATCAGTTCTGGCGAGAACAGGCCACAGCGATTCACTGGCATGTCCCTTTTAGCACTGTCGTTGATGAGTCTAAGTTACCCTTTGCTAAATGGTTCGTTGGTGGGCAGACCAATCTGTGTTTTAACGCCGTCGACCGTTGGCTCGACAGTCGTGGCGATCAGGCGGCGCTCATTTGGGTCTCGACTGAGGTTGATCAGGAGCAGACCTATACTTACCGGCAGCTCTATCAGGAAGTCAACGCCGTGGCTGCCATGCTAAAAGCTCAGGGCGTCGGGCAGGGGGACCGGGTACTTATTTACATGCCTATGGTTCCTGAGGCTGTGTTCGCGATGCTGGCCTGTGCACGTCTGGGTGCAATCCATTCGGTTGTTTTTGGCGGTTTTGCCTCGGTCAATCTGGCTCAGCGTATTGATGACGCACAACCCAAAGTGATCGTGTGTGCGGATGCGGGTGCGCGGGGTGGCAAAGTGACCCCTTACAAACCGCTCTTGGACAAAGCCATTTCGCTTTGCACGGCTCCGCCAGAAAAAGTGATCGTAGTGGATCGCGGGTTGTTTGCTTTTGAGCCTGTTGCAGGTCGTGATCTGGAGTATGCGAGCTTGCGTAAACAATTCGATGGGGTGGAAATCCCTGCGGTCTGGCTGGACTCCTCCGCACCGAGTTATGTGCTCTATACCTCTGGCACGACAGGTAAACCTAAAGGCGTGCAGCGCGATGTCGGTGGCTATGCGGTCGCGTTGGCCTCCTCAATCAAGCATATTTTTAATGGCAAACCAGGCGATACGTTTCTGTGTACCAGTGACATCGGCTGGGTCGTCGGTCACTCCTATATTGTGTACGGTCCCCTGATCGGTGGCCAGACCACGATTCTTTATGAGGGCACACCAGTCAGACCGGATGGCGGGATCCTGTGGAGTCTGGTGGAGCGCTTCAAGGTAGACACGATGTTTTCAGCACCTACAGCGATACGGGTGTTGAAAAAACAGGATCCAGGTCTGCTTAAAAAATATGATCTGTCCTCGCTGCGTGCGCTCTATATGGCTGGCGAACCGCTCGATGAGCCTACCGCGCAATGGATTTCTGAGGGCCTGGGTAAACCGATTATCGACAATTACTGGCAGACCGAGACTGGTTGGCCGATCCTCGCGGGTCAGCCAGGTATTGAAAACGTACCCACTAAATTCGGTAGTCCTTCATTTCCGGTCTACGGCTTTGATGTGCGGGTCATCGATGAGCAGACCGGAGAGGATCTCGGCCCTAACCAGAAAGGCGTTGTCGCGATTGTGCCTCCTTTGCCTCCTGGTGCGATGACCACGATCTGGGGCGATGATGCCCGTTTTGTAGAAACGTATTTTTCCTCAATTCCTGGGCGCCAGGTCTATTCGACCTTTGACTGGGGGCTCGTGGATGAAGAGGACTATTGGTTCATTCTGGGCCGTACCGATGATGTCATTAACGTTGCAGGCCATCGTCTGGGGACTCGCGAGATCGAGGAATCGATTAATAGCCATTCGGCGGTTGCTGAGTCTGCGGTAGTCGGGATTGCTGATCAGCTAAAAGGTCAGGTGGCAGTGGGTTTTGCCGTGCTCAAAGACCCAAGCGTGCTGGATGCTGCGGGGGCGACACAAAAGCTCGAGGCCGAGATCATGAAGGTGGTCGATGAGCAGTTAGGTCCGGTTGCCCGTCCGGCGCGCGTCAGGTTTGTGACGACCCTGCCTAAGACGCGGTCTGGTAAAGTACTTCGTCGCGCGATTGTCGCGGTATGCGAAGGACGCGATCCAGGTGATCTCACCACGATCGAGGACCCCACTGCACTTGAACAAATTAAGGACTCACTATGAAAACCAAAGCCGTACTGACCGACTCCGATGTATCCAAAATGCTGGCTGCCTCAAAGGCTTGTGCCAATAAAAACAACTGGGCAGTGACGATTGCCATTGTTGACGACGGTGGTCATCTGCTGGGTTTGCAGCGTCTGGACGGAGCAGCTCCGGTCTCTGCGCACATTGCGCCAGCTAAAGCGCATACCGCAGCACTGGGTCGTCGTGAAACTAAAGTCTACGAGGACATCATCAATAATGGTCGCACAGCCTTTCTGTCGGCCCCCTTGGTGGCCGGTATGCTTGAAGGCGGAGTGCCGATTGTGATCGATGGCGAGGTCATTGGTGCAGTGGGCGTCTCGGGTGTGAAGTCCTCTGAGGACGCAGAAGTCGCTCAAGCCGGGATTGCTGCGCTGACCGCCTAATGCAGAGCGTTTCACGCATACTCAATCCGGGTGTGCGTGCCCGCGAAATGTGGGCCTGGGCGATGCTCGATTTTGCGAACTCAGGCTACACCACGGTGGTGCTCACCGCCGTGTTTAGCGCCTACTTTGTCGGCGTGGTTGCAGGCAATGCATCTTGGGCCACCTTGGCCTGGACAGCCACGCTTTGCATATCTTATCTATTCGTCATAGTGAGCCTGCCAGTCCTTGCGGCAATTGCTGATGCGAGGATGTTGCGTCGTCGCATGCTCATGAGCAGCATCGCGGGTTGCGTGGTGTGCACAGCCCTGCTTGCCGCGGCGGGTCCTGGCGATGTGTGGATCGCGGTGCTGGCGATCATTTGTTCAAATTATTGTTTCAGTCTGAGTGAGTCCGCCATCGCCTCATTTCTTCCAACACTGGCCAGGCAGGAGTCGCTAGGGCGAGTCAGTGGCATTGGTTGGGGAGTGGGCTATATAGGAGGCTTATTCGCCTTAGGTGTGGCGTTAGGGCTTGTTACCTACGGTCAGAGCCAAGGTCTGGTGGCGCAGGTGACGGTCCCCTGGGTGATGCTGTCAACCGCAATATTGTTCACACTCGCTGCAATGCCAGCCTGGTTCTTGTTGAAAGAGCCTGTCGTCAAGCATGCAGAGGTACTGGTCACCGCAGCGGATAACAATGATTTCAATCTTATTGCTGCAGTGTATCGGTCTACCTGGTTGTCGTTGAGTCGAGCTTTTTCTGAATTAGGTCGAGATTTTTCAGAGTTTCGACGTTTATTGCTCTGCATTGTCTGCTACCAGGCGGGAATTTCCGTAGTGATTACCTTGGCGGCCGTCTATGCCGAGCACGTCATGGGTTTCAGTATGACCGGAACCATTATGTTGATCGTTGCCGTCAATATAACGGCTGCTGTGGGGGCCCTGTCTTTTGGTTATGCGCAGGATCGTCTGGGTCATCGTTATGCGCTGGCAATCGCGTTAACGGGCTGGCTGATCACCAGTGTGACCGCCTACGCTGCGG
>CANCRX010000010.1 GCA_947380655.1 Alcaligenaceae bacterium
GCCAGACCGGCGAACAGGATCCACCGCGCCTCGCGCAGGACATACACCAGCTTTGTCTGGAAAGCAGAGGGCCCATTTCGGGTGTTTCGAGTGGTGCGCGAAGGTCGCGTTGTGGCAGCAGTCAGTCTTGGCATGGGGGACATTATAATTTGTAGCTTAACGAAGAGGGTAAATCTGATGTCGACTTCTAAACACGCCAAAGTTTTGATCCTGGGTTCTGGCCCAGCGGGTTATACCGCAGCAGTCTACGCTGCGCGCGCAAACTTGAATCCAGTGCTGGTGACCGGCCTTGCACAAGGCGGTCAGCTCATGACCACCACCGATGTCGATAACTGGCCAGCCGATGCAACCGGTGTCCAGGGACCGGAACTCATGCAACGATTTCAAGCGCACGCAGAACGATTTAACACCGAAATGGTGTTTGATCACATCGCCGAGGTCGATTTTTCTTCCCGACCCTTCAAATTAACTGGCGATGGCGGCACAATCTACACCTGCGATGCGTTGATTATCGCAACCGGCGCCTCGGCCAAGTACCTAGGCTTACCCTCAGAAGAGGAGTTTATGGGGCGTGGCGTCTCTGGTTGTGCCACCTGCGATGGTTTTTTCTACAAGAATCAGGATGTGGTCGTGGTCGGTGGCGGCAATACCGCTGTCGAAGAAGCCCTGTACCTGTCCAATATCTGTCGCACGGTCACCGTCGTGCATCGTCGGGATAAATTCCGTGCAGAACCCATCCTGATTGACAAGATGATGGACAAAGTCGCGCATGGCAATATGAAGCTTGCGACCCACAAAGCACTCGACGAGGTACTTGGCGACCAGTCAGGCGTGACCGGCGTTCGTTTGGTCGACACCAATACGGGTGAAAAGCAGGATCTGGCTGTGACAGGTGCTTTTATTGCGATTGGCCATCAGCCAAACACGTCTATTTTTGAAGGCAAACTCGACATGGCGAACGGCTATATCGTGACCCGCAGCGGCCTGTCCGGTCTGGCGACCATGACCTCGGTTGAGGGCGTCTTTGCCGCAGGCGATGTGCAAGACCACATCTATCGCCAGGCAATCACCAGCGCCGGCACTGGCTGCATGGCAGCACTCGACGCACAGCGGTGGCTGGAGAATGCGGGGGAGTAAAGCTGGCCTGGCCGACCTCAAGCGCATGCACGACAAGGCCCAGGCAGCTCGCAAAGCACAAGAGGCGCTCGCACAGTCTGCGAACGCCTCCACGAGCCAGACCTCACCTGCGCTCAACGAAGATGCGCGCAAGCTTTTCGCTCGTGCAACCCAGGCCGTGCAACCCATTCAAGCCAAAGGCAGGGTCATGCATCAGCGTGCCGGAGTCAGCGTCACCGGTCCACAAGCGTTTGCTTCAGGCGGCTCACATGCCGCGGACTTGCTGGCACAAAAGCGCATGCGTGCAACAGGTGAGTCTGTCTCGTCACTGGCAGAGATCGCCCTCAAACACGGCGCTTCTGTGCCGGTCTCGGCACAAGCAAGTGTTTCCGATATTTACGCTCCCATCAGAGACACAGAGGCCGAGGTCACCTGGGCAGCGCCAGGCATGGGCCCGGATACGCTACGTCGCCTTAAACAGGCATTCTGGCCGGTTGGTGCACACCTGGATTTACATGGCATGAATAGCGATCAGGCCCGCCCTGCATTGCTAGCATTTATTGACGCCAGTCAACAGCACGGTACACGTTGCGTCAGAGTTGTACATGGCCAAGGCTATGGTTCAGCCAATGGCCAAGCGGTGCTGAAAAATCTCGTTATCCAGTGGCTGACGCAAATTCCAGGCGTCGCGGCTTTCGCAACGGCACCACAAGCGCACGGTGGACGAGGCGCATTGCTCGCCCTGATCAGACAAATTTAATTGTGCTCAGTCGGGCTGTCGCAAATACTCGACAAGCTCTTCTGTCGCGGGGTCTGGTCGCGGTGTCATGAGCGACACCAGCACGATCACTACGATTGCGACGGGCGCTCCAAACACGCCAGCAGCGATGGGCTGGATACCCCATAACAACTCAATCGGCGCACTGCGCGGCACGCCCAGTACGAGTTCTCGCAGCCAGGACTGTGTGGTGATCATATAAAAAAAGGTCGTCAGTAAACCCGCGAGCATACCGAGCGTCGCCCCCCATTTATTCGCGCGTTTCCAGAAAATCCCCATCACGAGCACGGGAAAAAAAGAACAGGCGGCAAAAGAAAAGGCCGCGCCCACTAAAAACAAAATATCTGCAGGCGTGCGCGTTGCCACCCAGGCCGCCGCAAACGCGACCAACAACAACAAGACTTTAGACACAATCACTCGGCGCCCAGCACTCATGCCTGGGGAGACCATTCTGAAAATCGTATCGTGTGACAAAGCATTGGATAGCGTCAATAGCAGTCCATCCGCGGTAGACAGTGCAGCGGCGAGCGCCCCAGCAGCAACCAGACCTGAAATCACATAGGGCAGACCAGCAATCTCCGGCGTCGCCAGCACGACCACATCCGCCCCAATATGAATTTCGGATAACTGAACAACGCCATCATGATTGACATCCATGAGGTCAATCAACGAGCGATCGACCGCAGTCCAGGCATGCACCCAGGAAGGCAAATCCGCATACGACATGCCGACCAGATTGGTATAAATTTCGTACTTCACAAGAATGGCCAACGCAGGGGCCATGAAATAAAGTAACAAAATAAACAGTAACGACCAGAATACTGACTGACGCGCGGCGCTGACCGAAGGCGTAGTCAGCGAGCGCGTCAAAATGTGCGGCAGACCAGCGGTCCCCAGCATCAGACAGAGTACGATCGCGATGAAATTATTACGGATATGTTCCGAACTTTCGCCGGGTTTTCGGGCAAAGGGCTCTGCATGCGGGATCGGCGGAGAAGCCCGTGCCGCGTAGTCGTCACGGGCTCGAGACCATTCAGTACGTGCCGCCTCAACGCTCGGCGGATAAGCCGAGAGCTCGCGCTCTAAGGTTCGAACATCAACCATGGCGGCATCGTTGGCGCGGGCGCGTAACAATTGCAACCGGAGTTTTTTATTTTCCTCGGCTAAGGACTCGGGCAGGCGATCGATCCGTGCCTGCATCTCGTCGGCCCTGTCTTGCCACACCAGACGGACACTGCGTTCTTCAGGATCATAGGTCAGCTCGCGCTCACGCTCAGTCACCTGCTGCAAAACAGAACTGGCCGCCACTTGTGGCACGGGTTGTCCAGTCTGCTTAACCGAGAGCCATATCACCGGAACCAGGTAAGCGATCAACAAAATAATGTATTGCCCGACCTGAGTCCAGGTCACCGCACGCATCCCACCCAGAAAGGAGCAAACCAGCATACCGCCCAGCGCAATAAAAATCCCCAACTCAAATGAGATACCCGTCATCCGAGTCGTGATGATGCCTACACCGTAAATTTGCGCAACCAAATACGTGAAGGAACACAATACGGCACAAAACACGCCGACAAAACGAGGCAGGTTTCCGCCGAATCTGGCGCCTAAAAAATCGGGGATAGTAAAACGTCCGAATTTACGGAGATACGGCGCAAGAAACAGTGCCACCAGCACATATCCTCCGGTCCACCCGAGGATATAAGCCAATCCGTTATAACCCGTTAAATAAAGGGTACCGGCCACGCCAATGAAAGAGGCAACCGACATCCAGTCCGCAGCAGTCGCCATGCCGTTAAAGATCGCTGGCACACGCCGCCCTGCGACGTAGTATTCGATAGGGTCCGAGGTCCGGCAGTAAATCCCGATACCCGCATATAGCACAACCGTGACCAACAAAAAGACATAACCGATCCACTGACGGGCTAAGCCAAGGATTTCAAGCAAAGCCAGCACCAGTATCAATAGCGCAAAGCCAAACGCGTACACGATATAGCCTCGCCACAGCCGGGTATTGAGTTCCGTTTGGGCACTAGAGGGCTTAAGCATTAAAGATCCCGCTTTTTACGTGCAACTGCATCAACACGATCCATATACCAGGCATACCAGCCAATGATCGCAAGGAACATTGCTGGCGCACCGATTGCAGCCATCCAAAAAGAAAAAGGCCAACCAAAAATAAACAGTTTGGCCAGGCCAATTGCGAAATAAACAGGCAAAAACGTGACGATCAGCCAGATGATCAGCAACACGCTAATGACCAGCAAATTAAGCTGCCAATAGGACAGACTTTTACTTAACCCGCGCAGATTAGCCATGATTTAAAATAAATTTAGCAAGTTTATCAACGCCCAAAGCGACAACGGCCAGCACGTGAGTGCCAGCCGTTGCGCGTTTTTGCTCTTATTGAGTACTGCCTATTTTTTTTAAAGCCAGTTGTGCCGGCCCGCCCATATTGAGCATTTGTCCCCTCACCTGCTTGAAGTCCATTCTGCACGACCATCGCACAATCCACATCAGGGTATGCCCTTAATTAGAGCAAAAATATTGTTTTTTTACAAAAATGCCTGCTTGCCGCGCATAAAAAATATCGTCAGGCAAAACATATGGGCATTACATGTTTTCAATCATGGCCTGACCAAACCCAGAACACGACACTTGTGCAGCGCCCTGTAATAATCTGGCCAAATCGTAGGTGACTTTTTTAGACAAAATGGTTTTTTCCATGCTTTGGATAATAAGGTCGGCTGCCTCATTCCAGCCGAGGTGGCGCAACATCATTTCGGCAGACAAAATTTCTGAACCCGGATTGACGTAGTCTTTCCCGGCGTACTTGGGGGCCGTGCCTGAAGTCGCTTCAAACATCGCGACCGAGTCCGACAAGTTTGCTCCGGGAGCAATCCCCACACCGCCCACCTGAGCGGCTAACGCATCTGAAAGATAGTCGCCATTCAGATTGAGTGTAGCAATCACACTGTATTCGTTTGGTCGCAACAAGATCTGTTGCATAAAGGCGTCAGCAATCACGTCTTTGACAATGATGTCACGACCGGTCTTGGGGTTTTTAAATTTGCACCACGGTCCGCCATCAATTGGTTGGGCACCGAACTCCTCCTGCGCAAGCTCATAGGCCCAGTCCCTGAAAGCACCCTCAGTAAACTTCATGATGTTGCCTTTATGTACGATTGTGCACGAGGGCAGATTATGTTCAATCGTGTATTGCAATGCTTTGCGGACCAAGCGCTTGGTGCCTTCGCTTGAAACTGGTTTGAGCGCGAGACCCGAGGTTTGAGGAAAACGGATTTGAGTCACACCGAGCTTATGCTGCAAGAACTCTATCAACTCACGCGCCTGGGGGGTGTTTGCTGCGAACTCGATACCCGCATAAATATCTTCAGAGTTTTCACGGAAAATCACCATATTGGTTTTTTCCGGTTCGCGTAACGGCGAGGGCACGCCTTTAAGATAGCGCACAGGCCTCAAGCACACGTATAGATCAAGATGCTGACGCAACGCTACGTTCAGCGAGCGAATCCCACCACCTACTGGGGTATTGAGAGGGCCTTTAATTGAAACGACAAACTCTTTGACTGCGCGCAACGTTTCCTCAGGCAAAGAAATATCTTCGCCATACAATTTTCTCGATTTTTCACCCGCATAGATTTCCATCCAGTGAATCTTGCGTTTGCCATGGTAGGCCTTTGCTATGGCAGCATCCACAACCTTTTTCATGACAGGCGTAATGTCTACGCCGGTCCCGTCACCTTCGATAAAAGGGATGATCGGCTCGTCTGGAACACTCAGTGATGAATCTGGGTTAACCGTGATTTTATGACCCGACTGTGGGATCTGAATGTGCTGATAGGACATGTTTACTCCGGTACACCTTAAAATGATGGAGTATCTTATCCTGCATTAGTTGGGTGCACCGCAGCATTTCAACGATGTTTTTCCATTCTTTTCAATCTGGGGCCTAACGCTCCAACACTCACCAGGCAACATTGCATGTTCAACCCTTCACGCGATCAGGTCAGGCAGTTTTTTATCGAGACGTGGCGTAAACACCGCGCGCTTGAGGTCCTGACCCCCCTGGAAGCCATGGCACTGGACTGGATCGAACAACATCCTGAATATCACTCCGATCTGGAGCAATCCGATGCGATGACCCGCGAGTTCAACGTCGAAGAGGGTCGAACCAACCCTTTCCTGCATCTATCCATGCACCTGGCCATCGCTGAGCAATTATCGATTGATCATCCCAGAGGTATACGCGTCGCTTACGAAGCAATCGCCTCAAGAACGGATCCCCATCATGCCGCGCATGAGGTCATGGAGTGCCTTGGAAAGGTGGTCTGGGAATCCCAGCGACTAGGCACTGCTCTCGATAGTGACGCATATATCGAACTCATTCGACAGCGCGCCAGCCGGGACTGAGTGAAAAAAACCCGCTGGAGCGGGTTTTTTTCTGCAGGTTTTACCCTGCAAACTACATATCATTCGCGTATCACTTGCGAACAGCCAAAGGACCTGGCTGAGAGGCAAGCCATGCGGAGACGTTAGCAATATCAGTAGCCGACAACTGGGTTGCGAAAGCACCCATGATGGCGTTTTTACGGACGTTCGCGGTTGGTGCTACCCCAGCAGCGCCACGCTGATAGGCTTTGAGCGCATGTGCCAGAAAATCAGCATGCTGACCAGCAAGAATGGGATAAGCAGGATCAACCGCTGTTTTTCCATCCGCACCGTGGCAGGATGCACAGTTAACTTTTTCCCAGACAGCCTTGCCTGCAGCGAGGTCGGCAGCCTGCGAGAGGCCTGCTGTAGCAATCAGTGCAACACCAGCGAGGGCGATCGAAAGATGTTTCATAGGAGCCCCCGGTTATTTAAGATTGGAGTAATAGGCAGCCAGATCAGCAATATCCTGATCGGACAGGCTCGCCGCAATGGCGTCCATCGTAGGGTGGCTACGATCGCCTTTAGCATAGGCATGCAGGGCAGCCTGAATATATTTGTCGTTCTGGCCCGCGATCATCGGCACCGAGTAGACCTCGGGAAAGCTCGCGCGATAGCCTGGGATACCATGGCAGCCAATACACATCGAGACCTTGGCGCGTGAGGCATCGGGCTTGCCTGCGTCGGCGGCCATTGCGGGCGAGGCGACAAAACAGGTAGCGGCGATAGCAAGAACACCGGTCAGACGGGCAGCCAAATTGGCATTTTTAGAAGGATGATTGTTGAAGCGATACATATTGTTCGGCAACTTCATGAAAGGGCTCTGACTTAAAGCAGAGAAAATCCCGGGATTGTCCCGGCCGCAAAACGATTGGATTGTACGATAATTGGAGCGGTTAGACTTGTTCCATTCGTATTTTCCCCTGAAACCCCTATTTTTTCAGCGACTAATGACCTCAGCCACCCCTACCCAAGCCCAGAATCAGCGTTTTGACGGTACCGAACGCTATGTTGCAACCGAAGACCTCAAACTCGCCGTCAATGCCGCACTCACCCTGCAACGCCCACTCCTGATCAAGGGCGAGCCTGGAACAGGCAAAACCATGCTTGCCGAGGAAGTGGCCCAGGCGCTGGGACGTCCGCTGTTGCAATGGCACATCAAATCCACCACTAAAGCCCATCAGGGCCTGTATGAATACGATGCGGTCTCACGGCTGCGCGATTCGCAACTGGGTGACGAGAAAGTTAAAGATATTCGCAACTACATCATGCAAGGCGTGTTGTGGCAGGCCTTTGAATCACCAGAGCCCGTGGTGCTGCTGATTGATGAAATCGACAAAGCCGACATCGAATTCCCCAATGATCTGCTGCGTGAACTCGATCAGATGGAATTCCACGTCTACGAAACCCGTAGTACCGTGCGTGCGCTGCACCGTCCACTGGTCATCATCACCTCAAACAATGAAAAAGATCTGCCCGATGCGTTCTTGCGCCGTTGCTTCTTTCACTACATCCGCTTCCCTGATCGCGATACCTTGCGCAGCATCGTGGACGTGCACTTTCCTAATCTGCATGCGGACGTCCTGCGTGCAGCGCTCGACACCTTCTTTGCGCTGCGCGATGCACCCGGACTGAAGAAAAAACCTTCAACTTCCGAATTTCTGGACTGGTTGCGTTTGCTGATTGCTGAAGACGTCAGTGCTGCGCAGATCGATGCGCACGCGGCGACCGCCGTGCCCATGATGGCAGGCGCCTTACTTAAGAACGAACAAGACCTGCAGTTGCTCGAGCGTCTGGCTGCGGTGACACGCGGCACTACGCGTCGTTAAACGCGCACGCTCTTCACCCAGCCCCGCTGACAGGAACAACCATGCAAGCATCGCAAAGTTTTAAAGTTCAACCCGGACCGTACACGCTGACGGGCTATGGCGTTCGGCTGGAGCCACTTACCCTGGCGCACACCGACGCATTGGCTATCGCCGCGCGTGATGGCGAGCTCTGGAATCTACGGGTCACTTCAGTACCCGAACCCGACCAGACTTCCGCCTATATCCAGACAGCGCTCGATGGTCAGGCCGCAGGTCATCGCGTGCCTTTTGTTGTGCTCGAAGAAGCGACTGGCAAAGTGATTGGCTGCACCAGTTATCACGACATTCTTGCTCCCGTTGCACGTCTGGAGATCGGCTTTACCTGGTACGCAAAAAGTTATCAGCGCACGCACGTCAACACAGCCTGCAAACTGATGTTGCTCAAACACGCGTTTGAAACATTGGGCGCTGGCGTGGTGGGTTGGCGAACTGACAACTTCAATCTCGCGTCACGGCGTGCAATTGAACGGCTTGGCGCAAAACTAGACGGCATCATCCGCCATCATGCTTTGCGTCGAGATGGCACCGTGCGCGATACCGTAATGTATAGCGTCATCGCAGGCGACTGGCCTGAGATCCAAGCTCACCTGCTCTCCCAACTCAAACACCATGCTGCTTGATTTCTTTTATCACCTACGCACGCAAAAGCTTCAGGTCTCCGTTAAGGAATACCTGACACTGCTCGAGGCACTGTCCTCACCGCTGATGCCGCCAACGCTTGAAGACTTTTACTTTCTGGCGCGCACCACGCTGGTGAAAGACGAAACACTGTTCGATCGCTTTGACCGTGCCTTTGCGACCTACTACCGCAGCCTCGAGCAAAAATTGCCCGCAGGTAAAAAAATACCGCTCGAATGGCTCATTAAAGAGCTCGAAAAAAATCTGACTCCTGAACAAAAAGCCGAACTTGAAAAACACGGTTGGGACAAGCTCATGGAGATGTTCAAAGAGCGTCAGGAAGAGCAAAAAGAACGTCACGAAGGCGGCAGCAAATGGATTGGCACCGGCGGGACTTCGCCTTTTGGCAATGGCGGTTATCACCCGGAGGGCGTAAGGGTAGGTGGTGTATCAGGTGGCAATCGTACTGCCGTCAAAGTCTGGGACGAGCGTCAGTTTCGTGACTATGACGACTCCATAGAATTAGGGACGCGCAACTTCAAAGTTGCACTGCGGCGCTTACGCCGCTTCGCGCGCGAGGGTGCGGATTTTGAACTTGATCTGGATGACACGATTGCAAGTACTGCGCGCAATGCCGGCTATCTCGATATCAAACTGGTGCCTGAGCGTCACAACAACGTCAAAGTACTGATGTTGCTGGATGTCGGTGGCAGTATGGATGACCACATTGCGCGTGTCGAAGAACTTTTTTCCGCCGCCAGCAGCGAGTTTCGTAACCTCGAGGTCTATTATTTTCACAACTGCCCTTACGAGCACTTATGGAAGTCGAATCGCCGCAGACAAATGGAGCGGTTTGAAACCTGGGACGTCTTACGTAAATTCAATGCGGACTGGCGACTGATTTTTGTTGGGGACGCCACCATGAGTCCTTACGAAATTCTCCAGCCTGGCGGGTCGGTCGAGCATTACAACAAAGAGTCTGGCGCAGACTGGTTACAGCGTATGGTGACCACCTGGCCAAAAGCGGTATGGCTCAACCCTGAGCCTCAGGCCTCCTGGCAATATCGCCAATCGATCGGTCTGATTCGGAACATTATCCAAGACAAAATGTTCCCAGTGACCGTCTCCGGCATCGAACAAGCCATGCGATTGCTGTCAAAGTGAACCAATCCGCTCGAACCTGCTCCAACAGGTTCGAGTCTATTTTTCATACTGGATGTTTCCTATGCATTTTCTGACTGATGCCGTTAAACGCGGCCTGCTGGGTGCGACCCTTTTCTTGGCTTTTACGCAGGGATGGGCGCTGACCTTACCTGCAGGTATAAACGAAGTCACCTCAGTGGAAGGCATCACGGAGTACCGGATTCAGAGTAATGGTCTGCGTATCCTGCTCGCCCCTGACGATTCCAAGCCCACCACAACGGTCAATATGACTTATCTAGTCGGTTCACGCCACGAAAACTATGGTGAAACTGGCATGGCGCACTTGCTCGAACACATGCTGTTCAAAGGCACACCAAAGTATCCGAATGCGTTAGGAGAATTTTCCAAGCGTGGCCTGCAAGCCAACGGCTCGACCTCGACCGATCGCACCAACTATTACGCAAGTTTTGCGGCAAACCCCGACACACTTGCCTGGTACCTGAACTGGCAAGCGGACGCCATGATCCACTCCACCATCTCACGCCAGGATCTAGACACCGAGATGACCGTGGTGCGCAACGAAATGGAAAGTGGGGAAAACAACCCTTTTCAGATGCTCTGGCAAAAAATGCTCGGCGTCGCCTTCCAATGGCATAACTATGGCAAAACACCCATTGGCGCGCGTTCCGATGTTGAAAATGTCGATATCGCGCAACTACAAGCTTTTTATCGCGTGCACTATCAGCCTGACAACGCAGTCTTGATCGTGACCGGAAAATTTGATCCTGAGACCACACTCAAAACGATCGATGAGGCCTTTGCGGCGATCCCTAAACCCACCCGCAAACTCCCCCCCGAGTACACCGTCGAGCCCGTTCAGGACGGTGAGCGAGGCATTACCTTACGGCGCAATGGTGGTGCTCCGTTAGTGGCGGCAATGTATCACGTGCCACCGGCAGCGCATAAAGATTTCGCAGCACTGGATCTGGCAAGCATGATGATGGCCGACACGCCATCGGGACGCTTATATAAAGCGCTGGTACCAACCAAGCAGGCTACCAGCGTGTTGGGCTTTACGATGGACGAATACGCTCCAGGGATTGTCATGTTTGGCGCTACGCTTGAGCACGGCATGGACCCGAAACGCTCACTTGCAACACTCACAACCACCCTTGAATCCATCGCTAAAAAACCCTTCACAAAAGAAGAGCTTGAGCGCGTGCGCAACCAGTGGATGACGAGCTGGGAACAGGTTTTCAGCGATGCGCAAAAAATCAGCAGCGCACTGTCAGAGTATGTAGCCATCGGTGACTGGCGTATGGTATTTGTCGCGCGCGACCGAATCAAAGCGGTCACGCTTGCCGAGACCCAACGCGTCGCAAATGAGTATCTGACCGCGTCAAATCGTACAGAAGGACAATACATCCCAACCGACAAACCTGTGCGCGCGCCAGCCGCACTGATTCCAGATCTGACAAAAGATCTGGCAGATTACAAGGGCGCAGCCGCTGCCAAGCAGACGGCTGCATTTGATCCCACACCTGAGAATATCGATGCGCGGACTACACTCAAAGTATTAAAACTTGCCAATGGTCCCGTGAAATTAGCGCTGCTTGCGAAAGAAGCGCGTGGCGACCGTGTGCGCGTCACCATAGATATACAGTCGGGTAATGCAGAGCTGATGAAAGGTCAGCGCATGATCTCCACCATCGCGGCGGATCTGCTGCTGCGCGGCACCGACAAACTCAAGCGCGAACAAATCAGCGACAAGATTGACGCGTTGAAGGGCGAAGTCTCTGTCTCAGGTTCAGGTACACAACTTGCGATCAATCTGAGTTCGACGCGTGAAAATATTGATGCGCTCGTGTCGTTTGTTCTGGAGGTTGCGAATCAGGCCACCTACCCTCAGGAACAAATCGATGAAGCCACCAACAAATTAATCGCCTCTATCAGGAGTTCAAAAACAGAACCCACTGCGATCGCTTCACGTATGCTGAGTCGACTCAATAACCCGTGGCCCAAAGACGATATACGCTACGCGCCAAGCTTTGACGAATCGATTGCTGCCGTGCAAGCTACCAAACGTGCGGATCTGCAGAACTTTCATCGTAAATTTCACGGTACTGGCGATATCGCCGTCTCTGCGGTCGGAGACTTTGATCCCGTTAAATTCGAAGCAACACTGACAAAAAGCCTCAGCACCTGGAAACCCGCTGCTGCCTATACCCGCGTACCCGATCCGTATCGTGTGGTCAAACCCGAACAATTGCAGGCACTGACTCCTGACAAAGCGAATGCCTTTTATATCGCCAAACTTGGGATAGATCTTCAGGATACCAATCCGGACTTCCCTGCTCTGACGCTGGCTAACTTTCTGCTCGGCTCATCCGAGACCTCCAGACTCTGGATGCGCGTGCGCGAAAAGGAAGGTCTTTCCTATAACGTGCGCAGCAGCCTCAGTGTTTCAGCTTATGAACCGAATGCCAGCTGGTCGGTCTATGCAATTTTCGCTCCTGAAAATCGCCAGCGTGTTGAAAGCGCGATCAACGAAGAACTCGCCCGCGCAGTCCAAGACGGCTTCACCGAAGCCGAAATCAAGGACGGTATCAACGCACTCTTGAATTTACGCAAACTTTCACTCGCGCAGGATGCCACGCTTGCGACCACCTGGAGTGCTTATCTGGATCGCAAACGAACGTTTGCCTGGGCCGCAGAGATCAACAGCAAGATTGCAGCTCTGACACCAGAACAAGTTCATGCAGCCTTGCGTAAATACTTGAAACCTGCTGAGTTCAGCAGCGTGGCAGCCGGTGATTTTGAAAAGAAAAAATAACTCGTTTTACTGACTTAGTAAAAACCTGACTTGATCCACACCCTGAGAAATCAGGGTGTTTTCATTTATAGCTTTGATTTTTTGACTGAAGGCTTTATAAACCCATTAGAAAGAATTCGTTTTAGTCCTATTTTTTACTCAGGAAAGCCAGAAATGAAAAAAGTCATTGCCTTCTCAATAGCTGTTCTTGGTGTCCTGGCAAGTGCCAGCTCGTTTGCACAGTCCGCCTCGCGACTCGACGAAGTGATGAAGTCTGGCAAATTACGCGTCTGTTCGCCAGGCGACTACAAACCTTTCTCGCTAGCAAAACCAGATGGCACCTTTGAAGGGATTGATATCGACTTGATCCAGTCCGCAGCAAAAGCACTCGGTGTACAAGTTGAAATGGTCAAAACAAGCTGGCCCAAATTACTCGATGACTTTACCGAAAAATGTGATGTTGCCGTAGGCGGAATTTCCACCTCTACGGACCGCGCCAAGCGCGTCGGCTTCATGACTGCCTACATGGTCAATGGCAAAGCACCCATCGCCCTGTGCACCAATGCTAAAAAATTCCAGACTGTGGCGGATATCAATAAGCCTACAGTCAGAGTGATTACCAACCCTGGCGGCAGCAACGAAAAATTCGTTCGCGCCAATCTACCCGATGCACAGGTCACCGTTTATAACGATAACGTCACGATTTTCGATGAGATCGTTAAAGGCAATGCCGACGTGATGATTTCGGAGTCCGTCGAAACAATCGTGCAATCCAAAGCAAAGCCTACGCTATGCGCAATCAATCCAGACAAACCTTTGCAGTATGGTGAGATGACTTATCTTCTGCCACGCGGCGATCTGCCAATGAAAGCCTGGTTTGATACCTGGATTCACTTAAACAAAGCGTCCGGCGAATATACAAAAACCGTTGATAAGTGGTTGAAATAGACCTTAGGGCGCGCGTGTTTACCGACTGAGCGTACTCAAAATAAAAACGGCTGCGAAAAAAATCGCAGCCGTTTTTATCTTAGTGGCACTCACTTTTCTAAGACTGATTCACGCATCAAGAGAAAAACTCTTTCACACGATCAGTCCAGGACTTGCTTTGTGGTGAATGACGTTCACCGCCATCGCTTAGCGAAGCCTCAAACTGACGCAAGATCGTCTTTTGCTCTTCGCTCAGACGCACAGGTGTCTCGACCACAACGTGGCAATACAGGTCGCCTGGATATGCAGCACGCACCCCCTTAATACCCTTGCCCCGCAAGCGGAAAGTTTTACCCGACTGCGTACCATCCGGAATGGTGATTTCCGCTTTACCATTGAGCGTAGGCACCTGAATGTCGCCACCTAGCGCTGCGGTCGTAAAAGGAATAGTCAATTCGCAGTGCAAGTCGTCATTGTCACGCTGAAAGATCTTGTGTTCTTTAATGCTGATCTCAACGAACAGATCGCCTGAAGGACCACCATTGATGCCTGGCTCGCCATTGCCTGACGAACGAATCCGCATACCATCGTCGATTCCCGCAGGAATCTTGACCTGCAGCGTTTTGTTACGGCGCGTGCGTCCTACACCATCACACGAGACGCAAGGATCGGTGATCTCTTTGCCGTTACCGTGGCAAGTTGGACATGTCTGCTGCACACTGAAAAAGCCTTGCTGCATACGCACGGCGCCTGCACCACCGCAGGTGCGGCAGGTTTTAGGAGATGTGCCAGGTTTAGACCCGCTGCCTTTACAGATTTCGCAATTTTCCCAGCTAGGCACGCGGATCTCGGTATCAAAACCGTTTGCTGCCTGCTCGAGGGTAATTTCCATACCGTATTTGAGATCAGCGCCACGATAGACCTGCGGCCCACCGCCACCACCACGACGCTGACCACCAAAGATCTCACCAAAAATATCGCCAAAATTGTCACCGAAACCACCGCCACCACCCATACCTGCGGCATTTGGATCAACGCCTGCGTGTCCGTAGCGATCGTACGCCGAGCGTTTGTTTTCATCCGACAGAATTTCATAGGCCTCTTTGGCCTGTTTAAATTTTTCTTCGGCTTCCTTACTGTCCGGATTACGATCCGGATGGTATTTCATCGCTAGTTTTCGGTAGGCCTTTTTTAACTCGTCATCGGACGCGTTTTTGGCGACACCAAGGATTTCATAAAAGTCGCGTTTTGTTGCCATGGTCTTAAGGCTCAATAATTAGGACAAAAAAACTCGCCCGGATGCTCAGAAAGAGCCCCGGGCGGGTCAGCATCAAACTAAACGCTTCACTTGCCGTCGCGCTTGACTTCTTTAAAGTCAGCATCGACAACATTGTCGTCCGCTGGCTTGGCGCCTGCACCGGCCTGACCCGATGCATCACCTGCGGCACCCGCTGCGGCTGCCTGAGCGGCTTGTGCATCGGCGTACATTTTCTCACCAAGCTTCTGTGAAGCGGTTGAAAGCGCCTCAACCTTGGCATCGATCTCAGCCTTATCCGCATTGTTTTTCAATGCTTCCTCGACCGCGGTGATCGCAGCTTCGATTGAAGTCTTTTCTGACTCTTCGAGCTTTTCTGCATACTCAGTCATCGACTTACGTGTCGCGTGAACCAGGCCATCTGCACTGTTACGTGCCAGGGCCAACTCAGCTAAACGGTGATCTTCCTCTGCATTGGCTTCAGCGTCTTTCACCATCCGTTGAATTTCTTCTTCGGTCAAACCTGAGTTGGCCTTAATGGTGATCTTGTTCTCTTTACCCGTACCTTTGTCTTTCGCAGAAACGTGCACGATACCGTTGGCATCAATGTCGAAGGTAACTTCAATCTGTGGTGTGCCACGTGCTGCAGGTGGAATACCCTCGAGATTAAATTCGCCCAGCGTCTTGTTACCTGCAGCGATTTCGCGCTCGCCCTGGAACACCTTGATCGTCACGGCTGGCTGATTATCATCAGCTGTCGAGAATACCTGCGAGTGGCGGGTAGGGATCGTGGTGTTCTTGGTAATCATCTTGGTCATGACACCGCCCAGCGTTTCGATGCCGAGTGACAAGGGTGTCACATCCAGCAGCAAGACATCTTTGCGATCGCCCGACAAGACCGAACCTTGAATCGCAGCGCCGGCGGCAACTGCTTCGTCAGGGTTGACGTCTTTACGTGGCTCACGACCAAACAACTCTTTAACTTTTTCCTGCACCTTAGGCATACGGGTCATACCACCGACCAGGATGACGTCATCAATTTCGCTGACTTTTACGCCTGCGTCCTTGATCGCCATTTTGCATGGATCCATGGTGCGAGCGATCAGCTCTTCAACCAGTGACTCAAGCTTGGCACGTGTCATCTTGATGTTCAGGTGTTTAGGGCCTGAGGCATCAGCGGTGATGTAGGGCAAGTTGATTTCAGTCTGTTGGGCTGAGGACAACTCGATCTTTGCTTTTTCTGCGGCTTCTTTCAGACGCTGCAGAGCCAGCACGTCTTTGGACAGATCAACACCCTGGTCTTTCTTGAACTCGGCGATTACATATTCAATTATGCGCTGGTCGAAGTCCTCACCACCCAGGAAGGTGTCACCGTTGGTTGACAGCACTTCGAATTGCTTCTCGCCATCGACGTCAGCGATTTCGATAATAGAAATATCGAACGTACCGCCACCCAAGTCGAACACGGCGATCTTGCGATCACCCTTTTCGCTCTTGTCCATACCGAACGCCAGTGCAGCTGCGGTTGGCTCGTTGATGATGCGCTTAACATCCAGACCAGCAATGCGGCCTGCGTCTTTAGTTGCCTGACGCTGACTGTCGTTAAAGTAAGCAGGAACCGTAATCACGGCTTCGGTGACTTCTTCGCCAAGGAAATCCTCAGCAGTCTTTTTCATTTTGCGCAGAACGTCCGCTGCGACCTGTGAAGGTGCGAGCTTTTTGTTCTGAGCCTCAACCCATGCATCGCCATTATCAGCTTTGATAATTTTGTAAGGCATGAGGTGAATGTCTTTCTGGACAGCATCTTCGCTGAATTTGCGGCCGATCAGACGCTTAACAGCGTAAAGCGTATTGGTTGGATTGGTGACCGCCTGACGTTTCGCAGGTGCGCCGACCAGCGACTCGCCGTCATCCATGTAAGCGACGATTGAAGGCGTCGTGCGACCACCCTCTGCGTTTTCAAGAATTTTGACCTGGCCGCCATCCATCACTGCGACGCAGCTGTTGGTGGTTCCAAGGTCGATACCGATAATCTTGCTCATGTTTATTACCTTTTTCAAATTCAGAATTGGGTGAAATACTTGTATGGGTAGTATCTGGGGTGCTTTTTCGCTATTTCAAGCCTGAAAACTGTGTTTTTGACCTGAAAACCATCAAAAAACACCCTTTTTATGAAAAAGCCGTCAAACGTTCAGGCTGCCACCGTAACCAATGCAGGACGCAACACGCGGTCAGTAATCAGGTAGCCTTTTTGCAAAGTCTGGATCACCGTGTTGGACTCCTGATCAGGCGTTGGCACACTGGCGATCGCCTGATGATGATGCGGATCAAATTTCGTACCCTTTTCAGGTGCGATTTCTTTCAGGTGATTTCGCTCGAAACCGCTGACCAGCTGCTTGAGGGTCATTTCGATCCCGTCACGCATATTTTCAGTGGTTTGTTCCGTTAAGGCCAAAGCGGCCTCGAGACTGTCCTTGACCGGGACCATGCTCTCGGCAAACGACTCGATCCCGAATTTACGGGCTTTTGAGACCTCTTCCTGGGCGCGGCGACGGACGTTTTCCATCTCGGCGTGCGCACGCAGCACCTGATCACGCTGCTCGGAAACCTGAGCCTGAGCGGCTGCCAACTCGGCCTGCAATTGTGCAATCGGATCAAGCTCTACGGCAGGCTCGGCATTTTGTTGAGTCTGCGCAGGATCAACGTGGGGATTGGCGTCAGCCGAATCATGTGGGGACGTCATTGAACTTCTCCAGAAAAAAGCATCGATACCACTAAATATGAGGCATAAAACCGCATATTCAAGGGGAAAGGAGTAAAAAACGATGCTTTTTTGCTGGTTTTAAATCTACGCTACTTTAATCAGTACGCTTCAGTCCGCACCAATTGGCCAGCCCTGTAAGTGGGACTGCACCAGATCCGAGAGGGACTGAATCCAGGCTGGATCATCATTGAGCGCAGGAATATAGCGGAATCGCTTACCTCCGGCATGCATGAAAGTCTCACAGACCTCGACCTGAATTTCTTCGAGAGTTTCCAGACAATCCGCCAAAAACCCGGGGCAGACAACGTCCACCTCAGTTATGCCGTCTTCGGCAAGCTTTTTCAAGGTCGGTTCGGTATAGGGTTCGAGCCATTTAGCCGGGCCAAACCTGCTCTGGAAGGTCACCTGATAGGCATCCGCCCCCAACCCGAGGTACTGAGCCAGGGCATGAGCAGTTTCGTAACTGTCACGGCAATAGGGGTCGCCCATCTCGACACACTGACGGGGCAAACCATGAAAACTCATAATGAGTTTCTGTGGACGGCCGTGCGCCTGCCAATATGCGGCAATTTTGTCACCTAACGGCTTGATAAATAAAGGATCCGTATGAAAGCGCTTGATAAAGCGCATCGCAGGTTGATTGCGCATATGACCCGCTACACGCATCGCTTCATCGACAACCGTCGCGGTCGTGCTGGAGGCATATTGTGGATAAAGCGGCACAACCAGCATGTGTTCGCAACCTTTGTCGCGCAAGCTAAGCATGGCACGTTCGATTGATGGCTGGCCATAGCGCATGCCAGTCTCCACTTCAACATCCAGCCCTCGGGCAGCAAACACCGCACGTACGCCCTCAACCTGACGCTGGGTATAAACCATCAGGGGTGAGCCGCCCTCCATCCAGATACTGGCGTAACGAGGCGCGAGCTTACGTGGACGTGCCAGCAGGATCGGGCCATTGAGGATGGGCCACCACAATAGCTTGGGAATCTCAATGACGCGGGGATCCGAGAGGAACTCCCGTAAATATCGCCGTATCGCTGACGCAGTAGGTGACTCAGGGGTACCGAGGTTGACCAGAATAACCCCTACCCGCCCAGACTGACGCGACGCAGGCCAGGGGATAAAGCGGGAATTTTGCGGCAAATTACGTTTAGGTTCAGGCCAGAAGCGCATGCAAAGAGACTTTATAAATAGACAGTTCAGGAGCGTTCAGTGTAATGATGGCTGAGCGCATTAGAAAGCAATCGCGACGTGATATCCACAATCGGTATGACGCGCTCATAGGCCATGCGTGTCGGACCGATGACACCGAGTGTCCCAACGATGCGTCCATCCACACCATAGGGCGCAGTAATGACGGAAAGATCTTCAGTTGGCACCAGCGTCGAGTCGCCGCCGATATAAATTTGCACACCTTGCGCGCGATTCGAAACATCGAGCAACTGCAACAGATCGGTTTTCTTTTCGAAAAGAGAAAACGTTTTGCGCAAGCGATCCATATCAGAGGCGAGCTCATTGACGTCGAGCAATTTACGCTCGCCCGAGATCACTACACTCTCCACCTCATCCGCAGCCTCGGCACCTGCATCCACGGCAGCCTGCATCAGGCGGGACATATCTTCCTGTAATCGCGCCAGATCGCTGGCAAGCGTCAAGCGCACATCAGCGAAAGATTTTCCTGCGAAATTATGATTAAAAAAGTTCGCCGCCTCAATCAAGGCAGTACTCGTATAGTCGCGCGGGGTCAGCAAAATCCGGTTTTGCACATCGCCATCGGGCGTAACGATAATCAGCAGAATACGCTTTTCAGATAGCCGAATAAATTCAATCTGGCGAAACACCTGTGTACGACGCGGTGACAATACGACCCCGGCAAATTGGGTCAGATTGGATAAAAGCAACGCGGCCGCGTTAATGGCACGGGCTGGATCGGCTGCCGGCTGTAAATCACGCACATCGGTCGTGGGCAGCAATTCAACGGGCTGGGCCGAAAGCATGGTGTCGACAAACAAACGGTAACCACGTGGTGTCGGCACCCTACCGGCCGAGGTGTGCGGGCTGTGTATCAGTCCGAGTTCTTCGAGGTCGGACATCACATTACGAATGGTCGCCGGTGACAGGTCGAACATTTTTGAGAGCGTACGCGAGCCGACGGGTTGACCGTCGTCGATATATCTCTCAATCAATGCTTTTAATAATGCACGTGCGCGTTCATCCATCATGCACCTATTTTACAGTGACCGACCCTATAATCGGTTAGTTTTTCTCTCAGTGGACTTGCCATGCATTTTCCGGTTATTGCACTCGTTGGTCGCTTTCAGGATTCTGGACTGCACGCCCCGCTGCGTGCACTGGGCAAGCTGCTTAGCCAGGAAGGATGTCAAGTTTTACTTGAAGCCGAGACCGCCCTGCACACTGGGGTTTCAGAATACCAAAGTGCCACCTTTGCCGAGATCGGCGAGCGTGCCAGTCTGGCCATCGTCATGGGTGGAGACGGCACGATGCTGGGTGCCGCACGCCATCTGGCACCCTACGACGTACCTGTTGTGGGGATTAACCATGGTCGGCTTGGTTTTATTACCGACATCCCGGTTGAGGATGCTCCCCAAGCCCTCAAAGCATTACTGACGGGTCAGTTCGAGACAGAAAAACGCATGCTCCTGACCGGTAGCGTCTGGCGAGGTAATGCAGAAATGTTTTCTGCAACCGCCCTCAATGACGTAGTACTGAGCCGCTCAGGTCGCGGCGGAATGATCGAAGTCCGCGTCGAAATCGGCGACACTTTTATGTACACCCTGCGCGCTGATGGCCTAATCGTGGCAACGCCTACGGGCTCAACGGCTTACGCGCTGTCTTCAGCGGGCCCAATCTTGCATCCCGAGGTGGATGCCATGGTGTTAGTCCCGGTCGCTCCCCAGACCCTATCGAATCGACCAATTGTGATTCCTGCTGACGGAGTACTCAACATGACTCTGACCGCTATGGGTCGCGGCCAAGCCGCCTCGAGCGTGCACTTCGACATGCAAACTTGGTCTGATCTGCAACCAGGCGATCGCATTGTGGTCAAGCGCGCACCGCATACCATCCGGTTCCTGCACCCCACGGGCTACAGCTTTTTTTCAACCTTGCGCCGCAAGCTCGACTGGAACCGCATGCCCAGGTCTGGCTCGGACGGGGAATAACGCATGCTGCGCGCATTGCATATCCGTGATTTTGTGATCGTGGCTGAGGCGGACATTTCGTTTGAGAAAGGTTTCACTGTTTTTTCAGGCGAGACAGGAGCAGGTAAATCCATTCTGATCGATGCACTCGCACTCACCCTGGGGGGGCGCGCTGACTCTACTGTGCTGCGCACGGGTGCGACACGTGCAGAAATCAGTGCGGTATTTGATACCCCAGAAACATTAACAGCCTGGCTGACTGAACATGATCTGCATGCCGAAGACGAGTTAATTCTCAGGCGAGTGGTTGACACCCAGGGGCGCAGTCGCGCTTACGTCAACGGCTCTGCCGTGACGGCCACACAGTTGCGCGAAATCGGCGAATATTTGATTGATATTCACGGCCAGCATGCCCACCAGAGCCTGTTACGTCCAGAAAATCAACGGGACCTGCTTGATGCGCATGGTAACCACCACGCCCTGCGTCAAACCGTTCAAAGCGCCTGGAAAGCCTGGCGCAGTATCGAGCGACAACTCACACTCTCCGAACAGGATGCCAGCAGCTTAGAGGCGGCGCGAGACAAGCTCGACTGGCAATTAGCTGAACTGGATCGCCTGGCGATTCAAGCAGGTGAATGGGAAGAAATTTCCGCTGAGCATACCCGCCTGGCCAATGGTCAGGCGCTTCTCGATGGTGCAGCCCAGACATTGGCTACATTAGATGATGACGAGACTTCGCTGCATCAGCGGCTCTCGAGTGCTGTGCATCGCATCAGTCAGTTGCTCAAACACGATCCAAATTTACAGACCGTTCACGATGCGCTGGACTCCGCACGCATCACAGTCAACGAAGCGATCTCTGACCTCAATGCCTATCTGTCCCATACGGAGCTGGACCCCGAGCGCCTGGCGATGGCTGAGGAGCGGATGCGTGTGATTTTTGATATGGCCCGAAAATTTAAAATTGAGCCAGACCAACTCTTTTCGTTTCATGAAAAACTGCGCGCAGAGCGTGCTGCGCTTCAAGCTTGTGCCGATACCGAGGCGTTAAAAATTCAAGCCAAAGCCTCAGAGGCGGCTTATCTTAAAGCCGCGCTGGCACTGAGCGAGGCACGGACCCGTGCAGCCGTCGAACTCTCGACGCTGGTCACACAGGCTATGCAGACGCTCGCTATGCAAGGTGGTGTATTCAAAGCCTCGCTGACTCAGTCTGCGCCCGCTGCACATGGCCATGATTTGATCGAGTTTCTAGTAGCGGGTCATGCGGGTACCACTCCCCGCGCACTCGCTAAAGTCGCCTCAGGTGGAGAACTCGCGAGAATTTCACTCGCACTGTCAGTCATTGCCAGTCGTGCCGCACGCGTTCCCACACTGATTTTTGATGAAGTCGATAGCGGCATTGGTGGCGCCGTAGCAGAAGTTGTCGGCAATCTGCTCAAAGAGCTCGGCGCACGGCATCAAGTGCTTTGCGTGACACACCTGCCTCAGGTGGCGGCACGTGGCCAGCAGCATTTCCAAGTCAGCAAAAAAATGGTCGGTCAAACCACTGAATCTCAGATCACTGCGCTGAAAGATCAGAGCCGCATCGAAGAAATCGCACGAATGCTAGGTGGCGTAAAAATCACGCCGACGACCCTGAAACATGCCCAGGAAATGCTGCAGGACTAATTAATTATTCGCCAGAGGCGTTACAGCTTGCACAGACGCCATACAAAACCATCGCGTGGCTTTCAATTAAAAATCCATTAGCTTGGGCGACCTCATGCTGGCGCTTTTCAATTTCAGCATCTGAAAACTCAGCGACCTTGCCGCAATGCGTACAGATCAAATGATCATGATGCTCACCATCGTTGAGCTCAAAAATCGCCTTGCCACCATCAAATTGACTGCGCGTCAGAATACCGGCCTGTTCAAACTGGGTCAGCACGCGATACACAGTCGCCAGGCCGATGTCTACACTTTCACCTATCAGTACGCGATACACATCTTCTGCGCTGAGGTGGCGCTGTCCGGACCGGTGAAAGATGTCCAGGATTTTCAGGCGCGGGAATGTAGCCTTGAGGCCAACGTTTTTAAGATCGCTCTGGTCGTTTTCGGTTTGCAAGGCAGTCCCCTGGCGTATGCGCCATAGTCGATCAAAATGGTCTAAATATCAGTAGATCTTGATTTTAGACTTAAAACCACCCACGTCTGTTCGTGTAAACCTTTATGATAACGGTTTGGTTATTTATCCAACAAGAGGTTCGCTGTGGCTATGTCCCGCCCTTTCGCTTTAAAACTTGGCACCACACTGGCGCTCGTTGCCGCTCTGACGATTTTGACGGGTTGCGAATCTTCCCGCTGGGGCTTCCCGTATCGCAATAGCGTTCAACAAGGAAACTGGGTGACCAAAGACCAGGTCGGCACACTGCGCGAGGGGATGACACGCGAACAGGTGAAGTTCGCACTCGGCACACCAACGCTGACTAGCGTTTTGCACAGCAATCGCTGGGACTATCCTTATTATTTCCGGGCCGGTAACGGTAAAGTCGAGGAACGCGTGTTGACCGTGTTTTTTGACAATAATCGCTTAGCTAGATGGAAAGGCGATGAGCAACCAGAGTTGCAACCGTTCCAGATTGCCAAGGATGAGGTCGGCATCTCCCAGCGCGAAGACGCACAACTCAAGCTCAATGCAACACGTGCGGCAAATGACGCGGGCCTGCCCGAACCCATCATGATGGCACCTGGCCTGTCGCTCGGCGAAACACTCCAGGATGTTTCAGTCTCTGATCCTGCCGCAATACCGGGTGCACCTGACGATGCCCCAATGCCACTCGAATAAGACACTCGAATAACAGATCGATATCAATACTAATAAAGAGCCTTACATGATGCGAATTGCAATTGCTGGTGCCAGTGGTCGAATGGGTCGTATGCTGATTGAGGCGGTTATTCAGTCCAGTGATCTCAAACTTACCGTTGCCCTGGATCAAAGCGCCAGTCCGATGCTGGGCCAGGATGCGAGTGCTTTTCTTGGCACCCTGAGCGGCGTGATGATCACAGACAAGCTCTCTGCACTCAGTGAGGCAGACTGCCTGATTGACTTTACCCGTCCAGAAGGCTCTCTGTTGCATCTGCAGGCCTGTGTTGATCACCATGTCAACATGGTGATCGGCACAACAGGCTTTGATGAAGCAGGCAAAGCTGCGATCACAAAAGCTGCCGAATCCATCGCGGTTGTATTCGCTCCGAACATGAGTGTAGGTGTCAATGCCACACTCAAATTGCTCGACATGGCTGCGCGTATTTTAAATTCTGGCTATGACGTTGAGGTCTTTGAAGCGCATCACAAACACAAGGTGGATGCGCCTTCGGGTACCGCCCTCAAAATGGGTGAAGTGATCGCTGATGCCTGGGGCAAACCTCTGGATGAAATTGCGACCTGGACCCGTCATGGTCACACGGGTCCGCGCGAGACCGGCACGATTGGTTTTTCAGTCGTACGGGGTGGCGATATCGTGGGTGACCACACGGTTTACTTTTGCGGCACGGGCGAACGCATCGAAATCACACACAAATCGAGCAGCCGTGCAGGTTATGCCGAGGGCAGCTTGCGCGCCGCGCGCTTTGTAGAAGCGAAACAAACCGGCTTGTTTGATATGCAGACTGTGCTGGGACTCTAAGTAACAGGTCAACGCACTGCGCCGATAACCGGGTTAACCATGCGGGTCAAAGGCTCGTGTCAGAGACCACCACCGGTTCGATTTCAAGCTCTACGCCAAACTGCTCCGACACGCTGTTTTTAATGGCTGAGGCTAATTCGAGCAGCTCTGAGGCCGTGGCATGTCCGTCATTCACAAGTACCAGTGCCTGACGCTCGTGCACACCCACATTTCCTTGGCGCTTGCCTTTCCAGCCACATTGCTCAATCAACCAGCCTGCAGCCAGTTTGAAACTCCCGCCCGCCTGCGGATACGAGACAACATCCGCAAAGCGCAGCTTTAACGCATGAAATTCAGATGCGGAAACCACGGGGTTTTTAAAAAAACTGCCCGCATTACCCAACACAGCAGGATCGGGGAGCTTTGTGCGCCGAATATCGCAGACAGCGTCGAAAATTTGTTGGGCACGAATCGCCTCTGGCGCAATACCCGCCAAATCAGGATGACGCAGCAAATCCGGATAGCCGAGTACAGGCTGCCAGGGTCTTGGCAAACAAAATCTGACACCTACAATTAACCACTGCCCTAGACCTGCGCGTTTAAACATGCTGTCACGGTACTTAAATCCGCACTGTTCACGCGCGAACGTCACCAGACGTGCCTCAGGGATATTCCAGGCCGTCACCGACTCCACCCGCGAGTCGAGCTCGACGCCATAGGCACCGATATTTTGCACCGGTGCCGCACCGACCGTACCGGGAATCAAAGCTAGATTTTCAAGACCATCCCAGCCCTGGCTGATCGCGGTTGTCACGAAATCATGCCAGTTCTCACCTGCCGCCACATCGATGATCCAGGCATCGGGACGCTGCTCAATCAGCTCAATACCTTTGAGTTGCACACGCACCACGAGTCTGTTGAGGGACGAAGGTAAAACAACATTACTACCCTCGCCCAACACCACCGCAAGCCCCAAGCGCTGGGCGAGCGCTGACATTACGGGGAGTTGACTAAGGTGAGTTAAATCCGCCACATGCCCAGCCTGACAAGTCAGGCCAAGCGTATTCAAAGCGGACAGATCAACGGATCGAACAATAGGAGACACAGACATCGATAAGGTACAGTTGGGATTCAAAACTGGTTTGACACGCAAGCAAATATTTTGCTATATTCTTGGTCTTCGCTAATAGTACTTGATCTAAATAGCGCGGCAGACATGACACACAGTCATGTAAAGTTTTACAGATAATAGTGATGGGTAGTGATTACTACTAGGCAATCTTCAATGTGATCTGTAAAAATCTGGCGCATGAAATTTTCGTGTATAATTTGCAACTTCTCAAGCGGGAGTAGCTCAGTTGGTAGAGCGCAACCTTGCCAAGGTTGAGGTCGAGAGTTCGAGACTCTTCTCCCGCTCCAAATACAAAAAAAGGTATGCACATGTTGCATACCTTTTTTTCGTTTATGCCATCCAATACCACGCACATCTGCATCACATCCAATCAAGCGACAAAAGAATACAGACTACAAATACAACCCTCTCGATGCTATAATTTACAAATCTAAAGTTAAAATTTGGATTTGTAAATGATTGCTCGCGATGCAGCTAAGACCTTGATTCGACTAGCAAATGGTTTTCCAGTGATTGCGATCACGGGTCCCCGTCAAGCTGGTAAAACAACGCTAGCAAAAGCTGTATTCAAAGATAAGCAATACATTTCACTCGAAAATCCCGATGAACGGGAGTTTGCACAAAACGACCCAAAACGCTTTCTCGCCAGGTTTCCTCAAGGAGCAATACTGGACGAGGTGCAACGTTGCCCAGAATTGCTTTCCTGGCTACAAGGTTGGGTAGATAGTCGTGGTGTGATGGGTGATTTTGTGTTGACTGGTTCAGCTCAACTGAATCTCATAGAAGGAATTACGCAATCACTCGCCGGTCGGGTCGGCAGGGTTGAGTTGTTACCTTTATCGGCCAGTGAACTCACTGCCGCAGACAAATTACCACGATCACTTTCAGAGTGTCTGATCCAAGGCGGATATCCTGCCCTCTACAGCCGTGATGTGAGTGCGCAAGACTGGTTTGCAAACTATATCGCTACCTACGTTGAGCGCGATGTACGTCAAATCATTTCTGTGCGTGACTTGGGACAATTTCAAACTTTCGTCAAAATGTGTGCGGCTCGGACAGGTCAGTTGCTTAACTTGACCTCGCTTGGAGCAGATTGCGGTATCAGCGCTGTGACTGCAAAACACTGGCTAACCGTACTAGAGGCTAGTTACGTCATCACATTACTGAGGCCACACCATCGTAATTATGGCAAGCGCTTGGTCAAGACACCTAAATTGTATTTTCTGGACTCGGGCTTGGCCGCGTGGTTAATGGGCATACGTGATCCACAAACCTTAGAAACCCATGCGTCGCGGGGAGCCATATTTGAAACATGGGTGGTAAGTGAACTCTATAAAAAACGTCTGAATGCAGGCCAGCCACTGGATTTGTACTTTTGGCGTGATAGTCAGGGCAATGAAGTAGATCTCATTGCTGAAACCGTAGAGGGATTGCAACCTATTGAAATCAAATCTGGGGCCACCTATGCGTCAGACTGGACCAAAGGATTAACAACGTGGCGGGCACTGTCTCAATCTGAAAGCCTCGCACCCGCGCTCATTTATGGCGGAGATACAAGTTTTGAACGAGAGGGCTTAAAGGTCTGGGGCTGGCGTGATCCTGCACGAGCAATCGACTAAATCGCCGGTCAATTAATTTTCTTTACCTAAAAAATTGAGATACCTCACAAAATTAAATAAACCTTATATTTTTTGAGGCAAGAAACATCACTTTGTTGTAAGATTGCGGCTCTGTTGAAAGGCGCAATGGCAGAGTGGTTATGTAGCGGATTGCAAATCCGTCAAGCTCGGTTCGATTCCGGGTTGCGCCTCCAGCCCTCACGGTTATGATTCAGTCACTTTATTTTTATACTGACTGTATCAAATGCCATCCCAGGGTCCTCCAACAACAACGCCCCCTCCTCTATCTCAATCAAGCTCGCCGGTTATTTCGCGTGCGCTGGCCATCAGAATTTTTTTCAGCTTTGCACTAGGTTATTTCATTTCCTACGCATTGCGCTCAGTCAATGCCGCACTCGCACCTTTGCTCGCATCCGACCTGCATCTTTCCGCAGGTGATCTTGGCTGGCTTTCCTCCGCGTTTTTTCTTTCATTTACTGCGATGCAAATCCCACTAGGTATTTGTCTGGATCGCTTTGGTGCCCGCCGTACTGAGTCGTTTTTGCTAGTGATCGCAGCATGCGGGGCGTTAGTCATTTCGATCGGACACTCGCTCTGGATGGTATCGCTAGGACGCATGCTAATTGGCATGGGCGTTGCCGCCTGCCTGATGGCCCCCTACGCCTATTTCCGTCGCAGCTTTGCTGCGAATAGGCAGGCACAGCTCGCCATGTGGATGCTGATCGCAGGCACCTCGGGCGCACTGCTTGCAACCCAGCCTGCACTGCTGTTGGCGCAATGGCTGGGCTGGCGTCAATTTTTTGTGTTTGCAGCGGTGCTGCTGGCCTGTGCGGCCGCCTCGATTTTTTTGTGGACAGGTGATCACGATCGTCAGACAGCGACACAAATAGCAAATAATCCACCCGTGGGGTTTTTGAGCCTGCTGACCAACCCGTTGATGTTGCGCGTCATCCCGACAACGATCTTTTTTTCTGGCGGTTTCGCAGCGCTGCAGTCTCTCTGGGCTGGACCATGGTTGACGCAGGTACTCCAAATGAGCCCTGCTCAGGCAGGCCAACATCTGCTTTATTTCAATGCAGCTCTGCTCGTGAGTTATGTAGCGATGAGCATGATCAGCCCTAGGCTTGAAAAGCGCGGAATCACGCTGGCCAAGCAGTCTATGATCGCGTTTATCTGGTTTCCACTATGCTTGGGGACCATGTTGTTCTGGCAAACTCCCGAAGCATGGATCCTGTGGATTTTTCTGGCGCCCGGTGTGCCAGCCGTCATTCTGATGCAAACACAAACAGCGCTCGCCTTTCCCCGCCATATGGCGGGCCGGGTGTTGACAACGTTCAATCTGGTGATGTTTGGCGGCGCATTTAGCATACAGTGGGGTATTGGTTTGCTTGCTGATTTATTCAGCGCCTGGCAATACAGCCCTCGTGCGTCGCTGACTCTCGCCTTTGCTTGCCTGGTGATTCTGCAGCTATGCAGTCTTGTCTGGTTTCTCATGCGACGCTCTGCGGTGGCAATTCAACAACCTTCAAACTAAGAGACGACACTGATGGATCAATCCGTGATTGATGCACTACAGCGATGGCCTAATGTACCTGCGGTGTATGGTTGGCTGTCTTTATCAGCCAGAGGGGATTGGCGTCTGCATCCACTTGGCGATGCGCAACGCGGTGAATCAGGCGAGGGCATCAGCAATCCGCAAATAATCGGTTTTATGGGACGCAACTACGCGAGCGAACCCGACGGCAAATGGTATTTTCAGAATGGCCCACAGCGTGTCTACGTCAGACTCGATGCCGCACCCTATGTAGCGCATGTCGAGCCCACTGGTGCAAAACTTGTCACACACAACGGGCTCAGTATCGGGCAAGTGCTGGAGTGGCGGACAGATGAAATGGGCCAGTTGTATGCGCAAACCAATTTAGGCGGGGCGCGGATTGACGACCGGGATCTGATTGCCTTAGCCGAGATCCTTCAAACTCCGCAGGGTCTGAGCCTGCTCGAAGTGCTGGAGCTTAGCCAGCAACCAGCTGGCATTGCGACGCCCTCGCTATTTGACCCCACAGGTCATTACCCAGCTTTAAGCCAGCCGGTGCCTTGCCGTAGCGTTCTAAATAAAGACATCCCTCAACAGCTGGGCTTCATCAAGAATCCACATTCAGCGACAAGTCCTCAACAAGTGTCTTAAAATATGATCCTATGAGCAAAGACGCCGAGTTCTACTTCCCCGCCCCACGCCTGCAAAAATTTTGCAGCCAGTGCGCCACGCCCATCACGCGCCGTATTCCGCCGGGTGATAACCGCGAACGTGACCTGTGCGAACACTGCGGCGCTGTGCACTATCAAAACCCTCGCCTAGTGGTCGGCACCATGCCTGTCTGGCAGGATAAAGTCCTGCTGTGTCTGCGCGCCATTGAGCCGCGTGCCAATTTCTGGACCTTGCCTGCTGGCTTCATGGAACTCGCCGAAACCCTCCCTGAGGGCGCTGCACGCGAAACCCAGGAAGAAGCCGGCGTAAAAATAAAACTTGGCAGCCTCTATACCGTCATCGATATCCCACATGTTGATCAGGTGCACGTGTATTTCCTGGCTGAAGCACTGGGACCAGAGCTCGACCCAGGACCTGAGACCCTTGAGGCACGCTGGTATGGCTTTGATGAAATCCCCTGGGACAACCTGGCGTTTAAATCTGTCCACACCACACTTAAACACTATCTCAGCGATCGTGAATCGGGACAGTTTCCGACTCATCACTATTCGCTTGGCGGACCTAAACACTAATCAAAGAGGCGCGAGTGCCCTCATTGAAACTGGTCTGGCTTGAGCACGACACGCCATTTCCTGATCCTTGCGAAGCACTGACCCATCCACCCGGCCTGCTCGCTGCGGGTGCAGACCTCACCATAGAAAGATTACGTATGGCCTATAGTCAGGGGATTTTCCCCTGGTTTCAGGAAGGTGAACCCATCCTCTGGTGGTCGCCAGAGCCGCGAATGGTGCTCAAATGTGCAGAATTTCATCCCTCGCATTCATTACGCAAACGTTTGCGACAAATTGCGCGTAATCAGCAGCAAGGCAATTTTGAGGTGGTCGTCAAAGTCGACCACTCATTGCGAGGTGTCATGCAAGGATGTGCCAGACGCGCGGTGGATGGCAGCCCGGAAACCTGGATTACACGCGACATGCAACTGGCCTATCAGGCCTGGCATCTGGCCGGGCAGGTCCACAGCATTGAAACCTGGGTACAGGGTGAACTCGTCGGCGGTCTGTACGGAGTCAGTATCGGGCAGATGTTTTATGGCGAATCCATGTTTAGTCACGCCACGGATGCCTCTAAAATCGCCCTCGCACACTTGGTGGGATTCTTACACAAGCAAGGGGTCAGCTGGATAGACTGTCAGATGCAGACTGAGCATCTGGGCAGGATGGGCGCAGCGCCTGTTTCGCGTCGCGTCTTTGTTGAGCATGTCAGGCGATGCTGTGCGCAGCCAGCGATTGATTGGGCGCCCGGCTGGTTAGATCAGTCGGGTATTTTGCACCCAGACGTGTAATATCCATGTCATGAATCCCACCCCCGTTAATGTGTGAAATGTTCGGGCATGAGCAAACTCAAAGAACTCCCCTTCTCGACGCTGCAGTTTTATGCAACCGCACCCTATCCTTGCAGCTACCTGCCAGGCAGGGAGGCACGCTCGCAGGTCGCCGCGCCCGGGCACCTCATACATGCCGACACATACTCCCACTTGGTGGACGAGGGATTCCGGCGCAGCGGCTTGTTTACTTACCGCCCTCATTGTGATGGCTGTCAGGCCTGCATACCGGTCCGCGTCGCGGCTGAACACTTTTCTCCTAATCGCACCCAATTGCGCAGTGTCAAACGCCATCAAAATTTGCGGCCCCTTGTAGCAGAACTGGCATGGTCTGAAGAACACTTCTCTCTCTATGCGCGCTATCAAACCATGCGCCATCCAGGGGGTGGTATGGACGAAGACAGTCGTGCGCAGTACAGTCAGTTTTTACTTGCCAGCCGTGTCAACACGCGTCTGGTTGAGTTTCGCGAGGAGGATGGCACCTTGCGAATGGTTTCGATTATTGACGTACTGGAGCAGGGGCTTTCCTCTGTCTACACTTTTTATGATCCCGATATCAAAGGCAGTTTGGGTACGTACGGGATCATGTGGCAAATCAATCAATGCCGACAGCTAAAATTACCCTGGCTCTACTTAGGATACTGGATCGCGGACAGCCAGAAAATGGCGTATAAAGCCGGCTTTACCCCTTCCCAGTATCGGTGGGATGGACAATGGCGCGATACGCCTCCTGACGCCCCGGTTAGTATTTAAACTCTAATCTGCATCTAAATAGTTCATGCGTTAAATAGTTAAAACCCCTCTTCCCGTTCAGATTTTTATAGCAGCAGACAATGTCCATTCTTTTTCAAGCCTACCCCCTCGCCCGTCATGCATTGTTTGCCATGGATGCTGAAGACGCGCATGAAGCCACACTGCATGCACTGCAAAAAGCTTACGACTGTTCACTGACACGTGGGTTGCTGCGTGACCGCGCATTGGCCCCCACACAGCTGATGGGTCTGTCGCTATTGAATCCTATCGGTCTTGCTGCAGGACTGGACAAAAATGGTGCGCATATCGATGCAATGGGTAATTTAGGCTTCGGGTTTATCGAGGTAGGGACCGTCACACCCCGCGCGCAACCAGGCAACCCAAAACCAAGGATGTTTCGCATTCCCCAGGCGCAAGCCCTGATCAATCGGTTAGGATTTAATAATCTGGGGCTTGATACCTTTATTGAAAACGTCCAGCGCAGTGATTTCCGTAAACAAGGCGGTATTCTGGGCCTGAATATCGGCAAAAATGCCGACACGCCCATTGAGCGCGCAGCCGATGATTATCTGATTGGTCTGGATGGCGTTTATCCGCATGCAGACTACATTACGGTCAATATCTCCTCACCCAACACCAAAAATTTGCGCGCCTTACAAGGTGAACATGAACTCGACCAACTGCTGTCACGACTCGCGACGCGTCGCGAAGCACTGGCTGATCAGCATGGCAAGCGTGTCCCGCTTGTTGTCAAAATTGCGCCTGATCTCTCCGAGCTTGAAATCGATACGATTGCCGAGGTCTTACCGCGTCACGGTATAGATGGTGTGATCGCAACTAATACCACGCTGGCACGCAACGCTGTGACAGGTATGAAACATGCCGAAGAAGCAGGCGGCCTGTCAGGTGCACCTCTGCATGCACGCTCTCTCGAAGTGATCGCACGTCTACGCAGCAAGCTCGGTTCGGAATTTGCGATTATTGGTGTCGGCGGGATCATGAATGGTCAACACGCTTTAGAAAAAATCCAGGCGGGTGCGAATGCTGTTCAACTCTATACCGGCCTGATTTATCGCGGTCCGGCCTTGGTTGGAGAATGTGTCCGGGCGATCCGCAGCGCTTCACGCTAACGAATCAATGATATTGCCACGATACGCAATCGGTCACGGCTAAAAAAACAGAAAGGCCACCTAGGTGGCCTTTCTGTTTTTATACAACTTCTTTCTACACGCTACAGACGGTCACGACCGTCTGTTCACACAAACTTAACAATTAAGCTGCGCGACGACCGCGAGTCGTTGACTTGACAACTTCAGCTGCATCGCCTGCTGCTTTGAACGATGCACTTGCAGCTGCAGACAGGTTTTTCTCAGCAACTTCAGCAGCTTGTTTAGCAGCTTTGGTCATTGAGTCGTAGGCGCTGGTTGCTTGAGCCAGTGATGACTTGAGCATCGCCACAGCGCTTTCCGAACCTGCTGGAGCATGTTTGGTGAACTGTTCGATGGCGTCGTTTACGTGTTTCTGACCTTCAGCCGCATGTGACTCGCCTAATTTTGACAGGTCGGCCTGGACAGATGAAACGATGTCATAGACATGCTTGCTGTAAGCCATGACTTTGTCAGCGCCTGGCTGAACCAGTGTCTGTGACAAGGCAGCGGCTTCTTGAACGTCTTTGACGCTTGAAACTTTTTGTGAGGCTTGTGAAACTTCATCAAGCGTAGCCTTGATGACTTTGAGGTTCAGATCAACCAGTTTCTCAAAACCGGTGAATACGGTACCCTGGAATGCCACCAATGAATCAATGGCGGCTTTTTGGCTGTTTAAAACTTGCTGAGGAATCGCTGACATGGTGTTCTCCGGGATTCAAATTAATAAATAAAATTGTTGCACTGCACAAGTTCTATTGTAAATTCAAAAATACGGAAGTCAACAACTTTTTGTTGCGTTGCAACAAAAAGGCAACAAAATTGCCTCGACCGCTGGGCGTTTCTCTCCTAGACTGTCACTTGGAGAAAAAACGGTGCCATCCAAATGAATAAAGAAAATTTAGTGTTCGGTCGTCTTAGCTCACTAATTATCAAATACGTCGGTTGCAGCTTGATGACAGTCAGCGCTTTGACGCTGGGAACCTTGACGCATGCTCAGACTGCAGAGTCATACCCAACAAAACCGATCAAGATTGTTGTCGGCTTCGCGCCTGGTGGTGGCTCGGACTTTATCGCCCGGATCGTTGCACAAAAATTAACCCAACAACTTGGCCAGACCGTTTTCGTAGAAAACCGTCCAGGCGCCGGCGGTAATCTCGGAGCCGAGATCGCCCTGAAAGCACCAGGTGATGGCTACACCCTTTTCCTTGCGGCCACCAGTTACACCGTCAACGCAAACCTGTACAAATTGCCATTTGACCCAATCAAAGACATTACCGCGATCGCCCGGCTGGCAAGCGGACCCTTTATTGTTGCAACAAACCCGAATTTGTCTATTCCTAATCTGAAAGCGCTTGTCGATCTGGCTAAAAAAGAGCCCGGAAAACTCAGCTATGCTTCAGCCGGCAACGGCAGCATTACCCACGTTGCGACGGAGTATTTTCTGTCAACCGCAGGCATCGATGTACTCCATGTGCCCTACAAAGGCACCTCGCCGGCACTGACTGATACGATTTCAGGACAGGTACAGTTTATTTTCGGAACGGTCGCCTCCACCATGCCGCACGTTCAATCAGGTAAGCTGACTGCGCTCGCGGTCACTACCGCACAACGTCTGGCTGCATTACCTAACGTGCCGACCGTGATGGAGTCGGGTTATCCTGATTTTGACGTGTCCGTCTGGCACGGACTGATCGGCCCCAAAGGGATTCCTGCCGATATCGTCCTCAAAATCAATCAAGCGGTGCGTACAGCCCTCAATGATCCTTTGATGGCCCAACAACTTGCCTCAGACGGTCTGACAGCAAGCACTGACACACCCGAGGAATTTGCAACACTGATTGCTCAGGAGGTCGCGCGTTGGGGGGCATTAGTCAAAGCACGCGGCATTACGCTTAAATAAGCGCTGGAATCCGCGCCTCAAGCACTCCAGCTTTTATTGCACTCAGGCGTGTCTATCGGTCGGATTGTGCTCATAACCGAGCGCCTCAGAAATACGGCTTGCTGTGGCGACTAACTGTGCGATCCAGGAGTCCTGCATTCTGCCTGAAGGCGCTGAGATCGATAAGCCTGCCACCAATTTGCCGGTATCGTCGTAGATACCGGCTGCAATACAACGCACGCCCATTTCCAGCTCTTCATTATCTCGCGCATAGCCAAGCTCTCTGACATGCGCAAGCTCTTGCTCGAGTTTGTCCAATTCGGTAATGCTATTGCGTGTGGTGCCGACCAAACCGGTACGTGTCGCATAGGTACGCACTTGACGGGGATCGGCTGCGGATAAAAAAAGTTTTCCATTCGAGGTCAAATGCAATGGCGCGCGCCCACCAATTGCACGTACAACCTGCATGCCAGAGCGCTCACTCCAGGCTCGGTCGATATATACAATTTCATCACCCTGCTGCACCGACAAATTCACCGTCTGTCCGGTCAACTGATGCAGAGCTCGCATAGCATCGATCGCTGCTTCGCGAACATTCAGACGACCTTTTACGAGTGAGCCAAGTTCAAGCAGCCGCATCCCCAGTTGGTACAAGCCGTTATCCACACGCTCTACATAGCGCGCGAGAACAAGATCATTGAGAATGCGATGCGTAGTAGAAGGATGTAGGCCTGTTGTGATGGACAATTCCTTGAGCGTAACAGGGTCAGGCTGCGCCGCTAGCGCATCAAGCAAACAGGTAGCACGCTCCAAAACCTGAATCGCCATACCGGAGTCGCGAGGCGTGATTGACTCCGGGGCATAAGGCCTTGAACGCAGAGGCTGCGACATGGAATTATTTTGCTGCGGGAGGATCGTAACGAGCCCCCAGACGCTCTGCTTCCGCTCGCAGAAAAGCGAGTGCTTGGGCAGCGATTTCAGGCTCTCCTTTTACACCCAGTTCAATATGAGGCGAGGCACCATTTTCACCAACAGACGGCAAACTGAACGCACGCACGCCTGGCCATTTTTGCTCGAGTGTCTCGAGAGCAGGCGTAATACGCGACTCTGGCATACCGTAAACAATGAAAGAATGTTCAGCGAGCTGGTTCTTATGATGCAAATGCGCATAGCGTGTATCAAGCATCCACTCGAGCATCGGCCATGCCATCACAGGAAAGCCCGGCACAAAGGTGTGATTCCGGATAAAGAAGCCCGGGATCCGGTTAAAGGGATTCGGCACAATTTCAGAACCCGCCGGAAACATGCCCATTTGCAGACGCTGTTGATTTTCGGGGGCGCTCATATCCGCAGTACCCTGACCTTTTTCGGCATTTTCAACACAGCGCAATCTGATCTGTTCTGCGGCCTCGGGATGAAGTGCCAGAGGCAAGCCCAGTGCAGCGCCCGCAGCCTGTCGCGTATGATCGTCAGGCGTGGCGCCAATACCGCCGCAGGACAACACCACATCTCCACTGGCAAAACTGCGCTTGAGGGCCGCTGTCAACAACTCACGGTCATCCGACAAAATTTCTACCCACGACAACTGTAGACCGCGCGCGCTCAGCAACTCAACCACTTTGGAAAAGTGTTTGTCCTGACGACGACCAGATAAAATCTCATCACCAACAATGATCAGACCGATTCGGGAGTTGTTATGAGCTGCAGACATCAGTTTTCCAGAAAATAAAGGTCATAAAAAATAAAACTCGAATACGATATTTCAGCACAAATGACCCCTATGCGGTCAGCTGAAAGACAAACAGCGTCAAATATCGACTGTTTTTTCAGTGCGTAAGCGTCTCAATGCCTCCAGACCAAAGTGGGTATAGACCAAACCAGAAAAGACAGGCAAAAATACCCAGGCAGGTGGGACCAGATTGATCAATGCGCAAATCAGACCGATCGTCCAGAACCCGACATTGTGACGGGCAATCAGTAAACGCCTTTCCTCGCTGCTAGCGTGTTCGACGATTGCATCAATACGCATCATCCGGGAGAAAGCAAAGGTCCACCAGAAAATAGAGACTAGCAAACCGAGCGGCGGAACCAACCAAAAAGGCAAAGTCACGAGCCAGCCCAACGCAAACAAGATACTGACCCAAATCGCATTCCACAGGCTCACAATAAAGGCCTGCTGCCCCTGAAGTTTTAGCTCTTTATAGTCTCGTGAGGACAAGTGGGCAATCACCATCGGCATCACGCAGACAGCCGCTACAGCCAGTCCGAGAATCCCGGAAAGCGGTAAAAGAATAGTGACCGCTGTGATGGGAACAATAAATGACTGCACCGACATCAGTGAGAACAGCCCCATCGAGAGCATCCACTGATTCGCTTGAATAATGGTTGAGGACTCGCTGATCTGCTGGTCTAGCCAACTTGTCAGCGGGCCGAGAGCCATCACAAGCAACAAAATTGCACCGCCCAGCATGATCAGAAATGGTAAGAGCAGCGCGAACAGCATCCGTGGGTGCAGCTGCGAGCGCAGGGCGCGACCAAAAGCCTGTGCAACGCCGCTCAACCCATAGGAATCAATCACCTCAGGGTGGGCAGACGGATCAGGTGAAAGTTTTTGAATCATCGGAGAACTTTACTCAAGTATTGAGGCAGTGAAAGAAGCTATCATAAACAAACCTGATTACGCATGACCAGACATGACAACTCACCTACCCGGCTCAACCGCGCTGGCAGAACGCCTGAACGAAACCGACCCCGTTGTGGTGTTGTGCTTTTGCGCGGCGTGGTGCGATACCTGTAAAGAATATCAGCCTAAGTTTGAAAAGCTAAGCCTGCAGCATCCCGAGGCAAATTTCGTCTGGATCGATATTGAGGATCATCCCTTACTACTAGGCGATGAGGATGTTGAAAATTTCCCGACTATCGCGATCCTGCACGGCGAAGAGGTCAGATTCATGGGGACCATATTGCCCCACATCGAACATCTGGATCGCTTGATTCAGGCAATGCAGGCACCAGGCAAACCGCAGGAAACCAATTTGCCTGAAGATCTCCTCACTCTGCTGAAAAACTGACAGCCCTAATCAAGCGGTACGCCTTGAACTGACTACTCAAGCGCTACCAGTCAAACCTTTTTAAAGGCACCACCCAGCAGCAAACCTACCGGACGCTTCACGCCCAACGCGGGCTTAGCGGGAACTGAGCTGGCTTGCGCTGCTGCGGCAAGTGCTGCAGGCGATGGTTCGTAAGGCTTGGTAAAAAATTCATCAATCGGTTTTTGAGGCGCACTATAACGGCTCGGACGTGCGGAGCGATCAGCGCTGCGCTCATGACTGGCACGCTCAGGGCTGCGCTCACCGCTACGACTGCCTGATAGACTGCGCGCGGGACGTTCGCCTGGAGTGCCTGGGCGTGCTTCGCGTGGAGCTGAGCGCGCCAACAACTCACCAGGGATTTGAAGAACACCGCGTGGCACAGTGGTTTTAATCAGTTTTTCAATATCAAGCAGGTATTTTTCTTCTGCTGGGGCATACAAAGCAATCGCTTCGCCTTTTGCACCTGCACGGCCAGTCCGGCCGATTCGATGGACGTAGTCTTCCGCGCTGTGAGGTAAGTCGTAATTGATCACGCATGGCACACCTGCTACATCCAGGCCACGCGCAGCGACATCGGTCGCGACTAAGACTTCGAGCTCTCCGGACTTAAACGCTTCGAGCGCTTTCATGCGATCAGCCTGGGATTTATCACCATGGATGGACTCAGCACGCACGCCATCGAGTTCGAGTTGGCGCGCCAGTCTGCCACAACCGATCTTGGTATTAGAAAAAACAATCACTTGTTTTAATCCACGTGATTTCACCAGGTGCACGACTGCTGCACGCTTTGCGTCACCCGACATCGGGTAAGCAATCTGGGTCACCGTATCAGCCGTCGCATTGCGATTCGCCACTTCAATTTCAACCGGCGAATTAAGGTAAGTGCGACCAAGCTTGCGAATTTCATTACTAAAGGTGGCCGAAAACAAAAGCGCCTGACGCTGAGCAGGCAGCAAACGAATGATCCGATCCAGGTCCGGTAAAAAGCCCATGTCGAGCATGCGGTCTGCTTCGTCGAGCACCAGAATACCGACTTGACTCAAATTGACATTTTTTTGTTCGACATGATCGAGCAGTCGACCAGGCGTTGCGATCAAGACCTCGCAACCATTGCGCAAGGCTTCTTTTTGTGGACCGATGTCCACGCCACCAAATACTACGGTCGATCGCAAAGGCGTATGTCGGCTGTAGCGCTTGACACTCTCGTAGACTTGATCCGCGAGTTCGCGGGTCGGGGTGAGTATCAAGGCACGTACCGGATGGCGCGCAGGCGATGCGCTGGTATTGGCCAAGGGAATCAAACGGTGCAGAATCGGCAGCGTAAAGGCTGCAGTCTTACCGGTACCTGTCTGTGCAGCACCCATCACATCGTTTCCGGCCATGATAGATGGCAGGGCTTGCGCCTGGATCGGTGTGGGAGTGGTGTAGCCCGTATCAATCACCGCCTGAAGCAGCGTCGGATGCAATCCGATTTCAGCAAAAGTTGGGACGGCAGCTACGGGTGCCTCAGGAGTCAGAGCAGGAGTTTGTATGTTTGAAGTCATTGAATTATTTGAAGAATATCCAAACAGTGTACCGCAGCTGCGGCAATTTGTTCGGGATTCCCCTTATATGTGGGTACAAAAGGCCTGATTACAACAACAACGGCTGGATTACATAAATAATCCAACGATCCAGCGTGTCAGCCATAGTGTCAACATTCCCGAGACTATTAGTAACAAGGCACTACGTGTCCGCATAAACACCCAAATCGAGACAATCGCAGCAACCAGCTTGAGATCAAGCATGGGGCCATGCTGAACATTCCAAGGCAAGACCTCTGGCACGATAATCGCCGTCAGTGCCGCCAGTGGGGCGTAGCGCAATGCACTGCGTACCCTGTCTGGCAAGGGCAACAAATGTCCGACCAATAAATACGCCGCACGCGTAATCACACTGCACAGAGCCAGAAGCACAATCGCCGCAAAGACATACCAATCATCAGTCAACATCACGCACGCTCTTTACGGAAAACTTTTTCTGCCCACATACCCGCTGCACTGCCCACTACCACAGCAGCAATCAACCCCAGGCGCAAGGGCCATGGCTGGGTCAGCCAGGCCACCACCCCAGCAGCCAGAATGGAGACCAGTATCGGCTTATTACTAACCAAGGGCATCATCATGGCGATCAATGCCAGCACCGCGGCAAAATCCAATGACCATGCCGTGGGTACAAAAGTCCCGAGCGCAATCCCTAGAATGGAGGATATTTGCCATAGCGACCAGGAAGACACTAAGGCGCCAAAATAAAACCAGTGTTGTTCAAGCGTGCCTTTTTTAGGTGCGTCGTTAAAGCGCGGCATGAACACGACAAAAGCAACATCGACGCTCAAATACCCCATCACCAGGCGCTTTGGCCAGGTCATATTCTTAAAATAAGGGTGAAGTGCTGCTGCAAAAATAACAAATCTGAGATTCACCACCATACCCGCCGCAAAAATCAGCCAGAGCGGCGCGCCAGCCATGATCAAAGGTAAAGCGGTCAGCTGAGCGGAGCCGGCATAGACCAGTAACGACATTAAAATCGCATCGTGCTCGGTCAGGCCGGACTTCACCATCGCCACCCCCGTCACCACGCCCCATACGATCAAAGCCAGCAAGCCGGGGGAGACCGCGCGGGCGCCATCACGCATGGCGGCCAGACGCTGCGCACGCAAAGTCTGCTGCGGTGGCTCAGGGATTCGAGAAAAGTCTGTCAAAGTGGCACCAGGAAATCAGGCACGCGACCCAGAAAAAGGTTCGCGTCAAATAAGATATTGTAGAGCGGCCGCCTTGTTACAATGTGCTATCCATTTCAACTCAATGAGAACCGTCATGTCTGACAACGTCTCTGCTGGCTCAGTCGATATCCCTGTTGAGCTTCAGGCTTCTGATTTGCCCCTGCATTGCCCAGGGCCACGTGCGCCACTCTGGAGTATGCATCCACGCATTTATCTGGACATCACCAAGACCGGTTCAGTGCGCTGCCCATATTGCAGTACCGCCTACACGCTCGCCCCCGGCGCAGTCGTACACGGACACTAAGGACAGTCAGCATGCCAGTGATGTTTGCCACCTCCGAGGAAGCAGAACTGGCTTTCTACGATGCGCTCGAGCGAGCAGATCTGGCGCGGCTGATGCAAGTCTGGTCAGACGAAGAAGAAATCATTTGCGTGCATCCAGGCGGGCTGCGCGTGATTGGTCACCACGCTGTTCAGGAATCCTGGCAAGAAATACTCTCAAACGGTGCCCTGCATATCCGACCGTCCAATCCAGTGGTGCTACACAGCATGATGAGCGCGGTGCACTCCCTCATTGAGCAAGTTACCGTGCACGCAACCGAGTCCACTGAAATTGCGAACTGTTATGCCACAAACGTCTATCACAAGGGCCCCACTGGCTGGCGTTTGATTATGCATCATGCTTCGGCGGCTCCTGGCGAGGCCGGCATGCTTGATTTGCATGATGTGACAGGGATGCTGCACTAACGCACCCCCTCCCCGTGACGGCCACCCTAGACTTAACACCCTGCCCCGTTTCCTGGTGGCTGCCTGAACGGCAGCTACAGACTCTCTACGGCGCGCTCGCCGCACACACTCACCGTGTCAGCTTTATTCGTGAGCGCATTGAAACACCAGACGGCGACTTTCTGGATCTGGACTGGAGCGCACCGGGCCTAAAACCCCGACCAATCGCCGAATCAATCGACTTGGCCGGTACGTATTCCGCGCCCGAAAACAGCATCCCGGTCCACACACCCCACTCCCTTTCCTTACAGGACACCGGTGCGGCACGCTGGCTCACAGAGGCTGACCGTCTGACATTGCAAACCGCCCACCAGCCTGGCGAGGTCCAGGCACTCGTGATGCTGCACGGACTAGAGGGCAGCAGCAAAAGTCGCTATGTTCAGTCCATCGCCCAGTATTTCAGGGCGCGCGGGTGGGTCGTAGTCATCGCGCACTTTCGGGGCTGTTCAGGATTTCCTAATCGACTGGCTCGCGCCTATCACTCCGGTGACAGCGAAGAAGTCGCCTACATTCTGCGCTCCGTTCGCCAGTCCGTTCCGAACGCGGCCTGGCATGCCGTGGGTGTATCGCTAGGTGGAAATGCCTTGTTGAAATACCTGGGCGAATATCCCGAACAATCAACCTGGCTTCATGCGGCCGCAGGAATCTCGGTTCCGCTTGACTTGGTCGCAGCGGGTAATCATCTGTCTGACAATCCGTTTAACCGGCATATTTACAGCCGTTATTTTTTGCGTTCACTCAAACCTAAAGTTCTGGAAAAAGCCAAACGTTTTCCTGGGGTGATTGATGTCATGCGGATTGCTCAGGCACGTGACTTGCGTGATTTTGATGATGCTTACACGGCCCCCATGCATGGTTTTCGGGATGCGATGGATTACTGGACGCAATCCGCAAGTAAACCTTGGCTCACATCCATCCAAGTTCCAACGCTTGTTTTAAATGCACGTAATGATCCATTTTTACCTGAGCCTACGCTTCCCTCTGTCGAAAACGCCTCCTCTCAGGTGTTGCTGCATCAACCAGCCTCTGGCGGCCACGCAGGATTTGTGACAGGCCAATTTCCAGGTGATCTGAGCTGGTTACCTGGGCGACTTGCCAAATTTTTCACCTTCCATACATAAACATTTTCTCTGTCACCGTGCGTTCCAGACTGTGACTACTTGAGCTTTTCAAGCAGTCTGCGATTTTCCATAATTTTTTTTGTTAGCTGACGCAACTCAACATCAATTTGCGACTGTACATAAAAATCCTGTGACAGCGTGCGCGCCTGTTGCAACTGAGTCGCCGCAGCAGGCAGGGCCCCCACCAAAATGTAATATGACGCCATCGACTGGCGAGCTGAAACCTGATCTCCCAGTCGATCTTCGCTGGTTGCGCGCATCTGGAAAAATCCAGGCTCAGCACTCGGCCAGCGCTTGACCTGCTGACTCAAAAAAGCCACTGCTTCTTTGTCTTTGCCCAGCAACTGCAAACATTGCGCAACACGTTGTGCAAAAGACCTGCGTTCAGGCCAACGCTTCATCCCTGTCTGCGCGATATTCAAGGCGTTGCTGTTGTTTTTATTCGCCAGCTCAAGATCAATGCGCTGCAAGTCCAGATAGGGAGAGTTTGAAATGATGGCTTGCGCTTGTTGCAAGGCGTTCGAAGCCGTCGCTAAGTCCTTACGGCTGAGGGCCGCAAAAGACAGACCATACCAGGCTGCGGCACGTCGAACCGGACTGAGTGAGGATCGCTCAGCACGTACCTGACTCGTTTCCTCCTGGAGTTGCTCGACGGCAAGTCGCAGTGACTTAGGGTCTGTCGCTTGCAACACACGGGATTTTGCCCGGATAAACCAGAATTCATCCGAGGCCTGGTACCGCGCCAAAGGCAGCTGACTGATGCGGTTTTGCATGTCGGTCATACGTTGAATACTCAACGGGTGGGTCGAGGAATATACGCCACCACCTCGACCTTCATTGAGCGAGGACGATTTCATGAGTCGGCCAAACATAATCGCCATGCCGTTGGGGTCGTAACCAGCTTTACGCAACATTTCAAACCCGGTGCGGTCCGCTTCCTGCTCAGCATCCCGGGAAAACCCAAGCTGTTGTTCAATCGCTGCTGCCTGACCAAAGGCCGCAATACCCGCGGCAAGATTGGCTCCGCCACCAGGTACCATGGCAGCCAGGAGCGCAGCCGCCATGGAGGCCAGTGCCAGATGGCCGCTTTTCTGTTGTTGCGTCAGGCCACGGGCAATATGGCGCTGCACCACGTGTGCAATCTCGTGCGCCATCACGCCGGCCAGTTCGGACTCATCTTCTGACGCAACAATGAGGCCCGTATTAATGCCAATAAAACCACCTGGCATGGCAAAAGCGTTAATCACGTTCTCGCGCACTCCGAACGCTTCGATTTCAGGGGCGCCTCCTGGGGCATGGGCCGCGAGTTTACGCGCCATATTGTTCAAATATTGATCAATATCAGGATCACTGATGTAGTCAGGATCCCGTCGCCCCTGCTCCATGATGGCCTCGCCGAGTTTACGCTCAAGGGCTGGCGATAAATCCGCAGCCGAGGCCGGCCCAAGGGTCGGCGCACCGGTCGGCTGGGCATACACAGGACTTACCCAGAGCGGACTGACCAGTAAAGAAACCGCCAGCAAAGCTGCGATGAACTTATCTGAAAGTCTGGACACTTTAGCTAGGGACGGCTCAGGAAACATTAATTTTTGGAAAGTTAGCACGTATAAGTTGAAGATTGAAATCTCATAAGCTTATGATAGCGGCTGTAGCAAATTGGTTCCGTTCTCCGAGCGGTTCGACTTTAAGGATTCGTTTCATCATGCGCCCAGTTCGCAAAGCAGTCTTCCCCGTGGCAGGTTTAGGTACACGATTTTTACCTGCGACCAAGGCAATGCCCAAAGAAATGTTACCTGTTGTGGATAAACCTCTCATCCAGTATGCCGTAGAGGAAGCTGTCGCCGCAGGGATTACCGACTTGATTTTTGTAACCGGTCGTCACAAGCGTGCGATTGAAGACCATTTCGATTCCGCTCCGGAAATGGAAGCCGAGCTCGCCCGCAAAGGCAAAGCCGAACTATTGGCCATCGTTCAGGGGATTTTGCCACCCAACGTCAGCTGCATTTATATTCGTCAATCAGCGCCTTTGGGGCTCGGACATGCCGTGCTGACTGCAGCACCCATCGTGGGCGACGAGCCTTTTGCGGTGCTATTAGCCGATGACTTGCTCGATGCCGATCGTCCGGTCATTGGTCAGCTGATCGATGCGGCACTGACCCATCAGGGCAGTATCCTGGGCGTACAAAACGTACCACTCTCCGAAACAGACAAATACGGTATTGTGGCCACCGATCCCGTTGGTCCACGCACCGAGCGTGTCCGTCATATCGTAGAAAAACCCAAGCCTGACGTTGCCCCCTCTACCTTGGCCGTTGTGGGGCGTTACGTTCTCGATGCACGCATCTTTGCGCATTTGCGTCAGACGCAGGCTGGTGCCGGCGGTGAGATCCAGCTAACAGATGGTATTGCATCCCTGATGAACGAAAAACCTGTTTTTGCTCACCGTTACGATGGCATCCGCTACGACTGCGGCAACAAAGAAGGCATGTTCAGAGCCACCGTGGCACTTGCTCGAAAATATCATGGTCTGGAGCCTTGAGCTGTTTTCCTTCGAGTAAGACTAGAAACCGCAGCAAGGTATGCTTGAGTCAGCCTTGACGCGGTTTCGGTAAACCCCAGCGCCCTTTCGCAGATAAGCGCATCAAGGTGCGCAGTGCAACCAGCAAACCGATCACCTCGGTCATCGCAGCCGGAATCCACATCGTTAATCCTCCGATCATCTGGTCGGTCTGAGCCTCCATGGCGATCGCGCGGCCGCATAAATCAAACAACGGGTATAAATCTCTTTCGGTAAACGCAATCATCGCGCCCGCAACCATCTGCGGCGCCATGGTCAGAATCGGTGAGATCACGCGCCCCCCGGGACTCATCGCAGCGGGTGGACAGGGTCGGCGATCCAGAATCAGGTTCCAGTACATAAATCCCGTAATCACTACGGACCAATTCATCAGACGGTACAAGCGCCAATCCAGCATCGAATAGAACTGCACCGAGGGGACGAGCCAGATAATGACGAGGAAAACAAAAAGTGCGGGAACAAAAATAGGGTTGGTCAGTAGCGCAATCAAAGCACGACCTGGCAAACTTTGATTGAATTTTTTTAGGCGGATGCGTACCCCCAATGGCAAGCCTGCGCGCAGGACCGAGCCAGGATAGGCCGCCATCAAGACCAGTGGCCCCGCATGGTGCAACACCAGATGCTGAATGCGGTGCATGAAAAACATCCGCTCGGCATAATAATCAAGCATGGTGTGCAAGGACAGGTAAAGCATCACCAATCCGACCCAGAAAAAAATCTGGCGGGCACGCGACACACGATGCACCCGCTGGCCACGGACAAACAACCACGCTGCCAACACAAAGCAGGCAATCAGTGTCGGGGACACCTCCCAGGGTTTAAGCCAGCCTATCCAGTCCATGCACCACGCCTTGAGTCTTGTCGCCCGCGCGCATCGCGGACTAGTATTCAATTGTAGTATGTAGGTCACGACAGATTACGAGAGCATGTATGACTTCCCAGGCAACACCACACTTCACGCTGCAACCACTTGATATTTCACGTTTCCAGGCACGCCGAGAGCAGTTACTCGCGTGGATGCGCAGCCAAGGGGGAGGCATCGCCGTACTCTGCACCGCACCTGAGCGGGCACGCAATCGTGACAATCACTATGTTTACCGACATGACAGTGATTTTTTTTATCTCACCGGCTTTAACGAAGCGAACGCCTGGCTAGTCCTGATTGCTGGCGACCAGAACCAGTCGATCCTCTTTTGCGAGGGTAAAAATGTTGAGATGGAGCTTTGGAATGGTGTGCGCTGGGGCCCCATTGCAGCCGCTGAACACTTTGGCTTTGAACAGGCTGAAGATGTCAGCAACTTGAACGCAAAAGCGACTGAACTGATGCTGGGTCAAACCCGGCTTTTCACGACGATGTCCAGACCGGCGACAGCAGACTTGCTACCCACGGTGCAAACTTGGGTGACGCAGGCGGCTGCACAGACGCGTGGTCTGCGTGCCACCCCGCATCAATGGCTCGACCTGTCTGAGGTGCTTGCTGAAATGCGACTGATCAAAGATGCAGGCGAACAGCAAACCATGCGCGCAGCAGGCAAGATCTCCGCACAGGGACATGTGCGAGCGATGCAGGCGGCACAGCCCGGCAAACATGAATTCGAACTCGAGGCAGAACTGCTCTATACCTTTCGCAAACATGGTGCACAGGCCGTTGCGTACAACTGTATCGTTGCTGCGGGCTCAAACGCCTGCATCCTGCATCACGCAGCGGGCAATCGCATCATGCGAGAAGGCGATCTGGTGCTGATCGATGCGGGTTGTGAGCTCGATGGCTACGCCTCTGACATCACACGCACCTTTCCTGCGAACGGAAGGTTTTCAGGTCCTCAGCGGGCACTCTATGACATCGTACAGGCCGCTCAACAAGCAGCGATAGATTGCACTAACCCCACGCATCACTGGAATGCCGGTCACGACGCCGCAGTGCGAATACTGACGCAAGGTTTACTGGATGAGGGACTACTCCAAGGGTCACTTGAACACGCCCTGGAGTCCTCTGCTTACAAGCCTTTTTACATGCACCGCACCGGACACTGGCTCGGCATGGATGTGCATGACGTCGGCAGCTATCGGACCCCACCCGCATCAACAGTAGATCGTCCGTGGCGCATGCTGGAACCGGGAATGGTGTTGACGATTGAGCCAGGTTTATACGTCAGACCCGCTGAAAATATTCCAGAGAAATTCTGGAATATCGGCATACGGATCGAAGACGATGCCATCGTGACGGATCAGGGTTGCGAACTGATCACCCGCGACGTACCCGTTGCTGCAGAGGAAATCGAAGCGTTGATGCGTAACTGAAGGCAGTCGGGGCGCTTAGTCTGAATTCAGATCAAAGCCATCGAGCCAGCCTAACGCGGTCCAGACATAGACCACAATCACGGCAATGCCGATCATCAGCAACACCGTACCAATCAATAGCGTAAAACCGGCGACCAGCACGGGCCCCCAGCCGCTGGGGTGCGCGCGCACCAGACCCGGGTTGAAGCGCGCATCAAAACGCGCATCGCTCATCAGGCACCAAACGATTGCCTCGATAAAGCCATCCAGAATCGGAATAAACAATAAGAAAAAGGCAGGATTTTCCCACCACACCTCCGCCAAGGCAGAGGCCACGATCAGCACCAGACCTATAGCGCTCACTAGCCAGGCGTGCGGTCTCCTCAGATACCACCAGTGCGCACCGACACAGCCAAATAAAGCAGCCAACAGCCCGACTTTGACTTTACTGAGGAATTTTCTGTCTGACGCTGAATGGTCAGGCTGCGGTGTGATGAGAGGCTTGGACGATGACATGATGCACTCGAATGTTTGCTTGGGTTTCTGTCCAGATCGGGCTCTCGCTGTGCGCAAAATACCTTGTCTGGATAATGAATTGTAGTGGTGTTCTAAAATAGTCTCATGTCACAAAACGATTTCGATATTGCAATTCTCGGAGGCGGGCCTACTGGCTGCGCCTTGGCGCTGCTATTGGCGCGTGTTTCCCCACGTCCAGAGCGTATTGCACTATTACAGGCAGATCACCAAGGGCGCTACGGTTACACCCCTGAACAAGACCCGCGTGTGCTGGCAATCAATCACGGCAGTCGTGTCTTGCTGGAGTCACTAAAAGGCTTTCCACATCAGGCCGCCCTGATCCAGACTATTCATGTCTCCCAACGCGGGCGTCTGGGGCGCACCGTCATTCACCATACGGACTTTAAAGTACCTCAGCTCGGTTGTGTCGTGCGTTACGCTAGTCTGCATGCGCAGCTTGTCACGGCCGTCGCGCAAAGCGGCGTGACGGTTCTGAACGGTCCTGCTGCACGCATCAATGCTCAAGACCAAAGCAGTATTGAAATCTGTCAGGGCGAACAGCGTATTCGAGCGGGACTCGCCGTTCAGGCCGATGGCAAACCCGATACTGAAAGCACGCGTCAATATGCACAGATGGCCCTGATCACCCATGCGCAGGCCAGTCTGCCACGCCCGGGTTGGGCGTTTGAGCGTTTTACCCAGGAAGGCCCACTCGCGGTGTTGCCTCACCCGGATGCAGCAGGGCAACAATCCATTGTCTGGTGCTGTACACCCGAGCGTGCCAGAGCCCTGAGTCAGCGCAGTCCTGAAGACTTTTCTCTGGCGCTGACGCACATGTTTGGCACGCGCCTCGGACACCTGAGCGTTAATCAACCTGTGACCGCTTTCCCCTTGATTCTAAATATGCCCCAGACTGCCGTCGATGGGCGCGCGGTTGCGATCGGCAATGCGGCCCAGACCTTGCATCCCGTAGCGGGTCAAGGTCTGAACCTTGGGCTGCGTGATGCGGCTGCACTGGCTTTTTCCCTGCAACATTGGCTGGAGTCCCCAACGCGGAGCCCTGCCCAGGCGCTGGCAGTATTCGAGCGCGTACGAGGTCCGGACAGGCAAATCACCGCCCGCCTGACCGATGTGATGTCTCGAATTTTTACGACGCGATGGCCGATCGTGGAACATGTCGCCGGTTTAGCGCTACTGGGAATGGATGTCATACCGGCTTTGCGCGCCCCGCTGACGCGGCATTTACTACAAGGCATGCGTCTGTAATCACTCTGACCGCCAGCGATTACAATTTCCCCATGCAAATTGGTCCCTGGACACTTCCCAACAACGTTTTTGTCGCCCCGATGGCGGGTGTGACCGATCGTCCTTTCCGCCAGCTCTGCAAAAAGCTTGGTGCGGGTTACGCCGTTTCGGAGATGGCTGCAAGCAACCCCCAACTCTGGAAAAGCGTGAAATCCTCGCGCCGTCTGAATCACGACGGAGAGATCGACCCAGTCGCGGTGCAAATCGCGGGGGCCGATCCTGAAATGATGGCACAGGCAGCTGTGTTCAATATCGGAAAAGGCGCTCGCGTCATCGATATTAATATGGGCTGCCCAGTTAAAAAAGTCTGTAACGTCGCCTCCGGTTCAGCGTTGCTTCGGCATGAGGATTTGATTGTGCGCATTCTGGACGCGGTTGTCTCAGCCTGCCAGCCACACGGCATTCCGGTCACACTTAAAACGCGCACAGGCTGGAGTCGCGATGAACGCAATGCCTTGCGAATCGGCAAACTGGCTCAAGACTGCGGCATCAGCGCGCTCACGCTGCATGGGCGCACGCGCGCCGACATGTATGAGGGCGAGGCAGAATACGACACCATTCGTGCTGTAAAAGCCAGCCTGTCTATCCCGGTTATAGCCAACGGTGATATTGACAGCCCTCAAAAAGCAAAAGAAGTCTTAACCTATACTGGTGCCGATGCCGTCATGATCGGTCGCGCGGCGCAAGGCCGGCCCTGGATTTTTCGTGAAATAGATTATTTTCTGAAAACAGGCCAGCAGCTATCACCTCCAACCTGGCTCGAAATGCGCGATTTACTGTTGGAGCATCTGGCTGATCATTATCAATTTTATGGCGAGCTACCGGGCGTCAGAACGGCGCGTAAACATATCGGCTGGTATGTTTCGGGACTCACTGACGGACAGTCTTTTGCGGATCAGATCAACCGGATTGAGTCCACCTCAGAACAATTTAAAGCCGTAGAACGCTGGTTTTCCCGACAAAACGATATTTCGCCAGACACTGAGCCGACAAACTGCGACAATCTTAAAGATATTGCGCCTGGTCTTCAGGCGGCCTGAATTCCACCCAGTACCATGAAAAATAAAACTCCACTTGAAGAATCCCTGCGCGCCAGTGTTGAACAATATCTCGAAGACCTTGGTGACGCCGACCCGACCAACATGTATGAAATGGTGATCAATCGCATTGAGTTGCCATTGTTGCAGCTCACGATGAGTCGCGTGAAAAATAACCAGTCGCGTGCCGCGGCCATGCTCGGGTTGACGCGCAACACCTTACGAAAAAAACTTCTTGCGCACAAACTTCTGGAACAGCGCTGATCAGGTTCTGTCAGCAGAACCTTATGCATGCTGGTTTTTCGCACCAATTTTTAATTCAACGACCCAATGACTCCCTCAATGAACATTCAAACCGCCCTGCTTTCCGTATCCGACAAATCCGGCATCGTCGAATTTGCCCAAGCCCTGGCCAAGCGTGGCGTTCGCCTGCTATCGACTGGCGGCACCGCCAAATTACTTGCACAAGCGGGCCTGAAAGTCACAGAGGTTGCCACCCATACCGGTTCTCCAGAAATTCTGGATGGCCGTGTCAAAACACTGCACCCAAAAATTCACGGCGGTCTGCTGGCGCGTCGCGACAGTGCTGAGCACATGCAAACCATCGAGGAACACGGTATTGACCGCATCGATCTGTTGGTTGTCAACCTCTACCCTTTCCGCGAAACGGTTGCCAAACAAGCATGCAGTTTTGAAGATGCCGTTGAAAATATCGATATCGGTGGCCCAGCTATGTTGCGCGCTGCAGCTAAAAACCACGGTACCGAGGCTGGTGGCGTGGCGGTTGTGATTGATCCAGCTGACTATCCTCGCGTACTGGCCGAAATGGATGCCACCGGCACCACCTCCTATGGCCTGCGTCTGGCGCTGGCCACTAAAGTCTATGCACACACCTCCGCTTACGATGGAGCGATTGCCGCCTACCTGAGCAGTCTGGTCGATGCCGAACCTGCCCAGGCCGCCACGCCTGCCCGCAGCACCTGGCCCAACACCCTGACACTGCAAGTCCACCAGCAACAGGTCCTGCGCTACGGTGAAAATGCTCAGCAGCTCGCGGCCTTTTATGTCGATCCAACTGTGCCGGCTGGTCTGCTGGCAAACTTCACGCAGCTACAGGGTAAAGAGCTTTCCTACAACAACATTGCCGACGCCGATGCGGCATGGGATTGCGTTCGCAGTTTTGACGCACCCGCCTGTGTCATCGTCAAGCACGCGAATCCTTGCGGTGTCGCCACCGCAGAGTCCGCCGTGGCCGCCTACCGCAAAGCCTTCCAGACCGATCCAACCTCAGCCTTCGGTGGCATCATTGCCTTTAACCGTAAGGTTGATCTGGCTGCTGCAGAAGCGATCAGCACACAATTTGTCGAAGTATTGTTAGCCCCCGCCTACGACAAGGCGGCGCTTGCTTTACTGGCGGCCAAGAAAAATGTTCGCGTATTACAAGTTCCCATGGGGGATGGTCAGAACGATATCGACGTTAAACGCGTCGGGGGTGGCTGGCTGGTGCAAACTCCAGACTCACAAATTTTGAATGAATCCGATTTGCGGGTGGTCAGTCGCAAACAACCCACTGCGCAGCAAATGACCGACTTACTGTTCGCCTGGAAAGTTGCGAAATTCGTCAAGTCAAACGCGATCGTATTTTGTGCAAACAGTATGACGCTGGGTGTCGGAGCCGGTCAGATGAGCCGTATCGACTCGGCACGCATTGCGTCGATCAAAGCTGAAAACGCTGGCCTCACGCTCAAGGGCTCAGCGGTTGCCTCGGATGCCTTTTTCCCCTTCCGCGATGGTCTGGATGTCGTCGTGGCTGCGGGGGCAACGAGCGTGATTCAACCGGGCGGCAGCATGCGCGATGACGAGGTGATCGCTGCGGCCGACGAGCAGGACATCGTGATGGTGTTGACTGGCATGCGCCACTTCCGTCATTAAAGCGTCGTTCATGCGAATCCTTGGCGTCGATCCTGGCTTGCGTCGCACCGGTTTCGGTGTGATCGACGTACAAGGTCCCAAACTCACCTATGTGGCCAGCGGCACGATCGTGGTCCCAACGGACATCACGCTGCCACTGCGCCTCAAAGTCATTCTCGATAATCTGCGACAAGTCGTCGAGGAAACCAAGCCTGACACCGCCGCGCTTGAAATCGTATTCATGAACACCAACCCAGCCAGCACTCTTTTGCTCGGACAGGCGCGCGGTGCTGCGCTGTGCGCACTGGCCGACCGCAATCTCGATGTGCATGAATACACCGCGCTACAAATTAAAAAATCAGTCGTGGGTGCTGGTCGTGCGGCGAAAGAACAAGTGCAAATGATGGTGCAACGCTTGCTCGCCCTGGACGGCTTACCAGCCCCCGACTCTGCGGATGCCTTGGCGTGTGCGATCTGCCATGCTCACTTTGCCCCGTTATCCGAAAAACTCGGTGGGCTGAACTATCAATCACGCACCTCACGTGGCCGCTCGCGCGTGCGTGCCGGTCGTTTACTTGGATAAGGAAGTACTCAGATGATCGGACGCTTGACTGGCACGCTCTACGACAAAACACCTCCACGTATCGGTCTGGATGTGCAAGGCGTGGGGTACGAGATCGACGTATCGATGACGACCTTTTACGCATTGCCAGAAATCGGCAAACAAGTAACGATTCTCACCCATCTCACCGTACGTGAAGATGCGCATATTCTCTATGGATTTTCAAGCCTTGAGGAGCGTGCGGCCTTTCGGGAACTCGTCAAAGTCAGTGGCATCGGTGCGCGCACTGCGCTTGCCGTATTGTCGGGCATGTCGGTGTCCGATCTTGCGCAAGCGATTACGTTGCAAGATACGGCGTTGCTGATACGCATCCCTGGCATCGGCAAAAAAACTGCTGAGCGACTGCTGCTGGAGATGAAAGGCAAGCTCGGCGCAGATCTTGGTATCACTCAGAGTATTTCGCAAGGCGGCCAGTCTGATGTCTTGCACGCACTGACTGCGCTCGGCTATTCAGACAAAGAAGCGCTGGCGGCCGTTAAAACATTACCCGAGGGTTTGAGCGTCTCAGATGGTATTCGTCAAGCGCTCAAAAGCCTGTCTCGTTAATCCACCCGCGCGCCTGACAAGCGCACGGCTTCTGACCAGTTTTTCACTTCAGCATCAATCACCATTTTGAATGCCTGCGGGGTGCTGTTATTAATCACGCCACCCATTTCAAGTAATCGCTTAGTGGTCGCAGGCTCTGCCACCACCTTTGATACATCCTGATAGATTTTCTCGACGAGCGCCTGCGGCATGGTGGCTGGACCAAACAAACCGAACCAGGTCGCTGCAGTAAATCCCGGCATACCCGCCTCGCTCATCGTCGGAATATCAGCGATCGCCTGCGCACGTTTATCACTTGCCAGAGCAATCGCACGTAACTTCCCACTGTTTATATACGGCAATGCTGCAGACAAGGTCACAAACGCCACCTGCACCTGCCCACCGATCAGATCCGTTAGCATCGGAGGGTCTCCCTTGTAAGGGACGTGAACGAGCGGGGTGCCCGTTTTGGCTTTAAACAATTCACCTGCCAGATGTTGCGGTGTACCGTTTCCCGTCGAGGCCATCGACAGTCCGTCTTTATGCTGTTTGCCGTAAGTAATCAGATCTTTCAAATTCTTGACGGGAAGTGCGGGAGTCGTCACCAGGACCAGAGGAATCGTCGACACTAAAGTAATCGGTGCGAAATCCTTGATCGGGTCATAGTTCAATTTGCTATAGAGACTGGCGCTGATGGTATGCGCCGCGGTTGTCATATACAAGGTATAGCCGTCACCCGGGGAGCGTGCCAACGCCTCTGCGGCGACCGTTGTTCCCGCACCCGGACGATTGACCACCACCACCTGCTGACCCCACACCGCAGGAAGCTTCTCAGCTAATAGTCGCGCCACCACATCGGTTGCTCCACCGGCAGGATAAGGCACCACGATGGTCACTGCCTTATCAGGAAACGCTGCGGCACAAGTCAGTGCGGTAAAGCCCAGCGACAGGCCGAATGCGACACGCAGGAAATGCTTTTTCATCTGAGTAATATTCATGAGTGATCCTTTTGATTTAGTCCGCCCAGCGATGACGCGCCCACAGCGCGCGTAGTTCAATATCTGCTTTTTTCAAGCGTTCCTGCCAAAGTCTGCCAGGCAGGTAATCGAGTTCAGTAAATTGCGATTCAATCTTTTTACGAAACTCGGGATTACTTGCAACGTTTGCCAGCGCAGCATCAAGCTTTGCCTGCACCTCAGCGGCTAAGCCTTTAGGGCCCACCAAACCTCGCTCGGACGACATCACCACATTGACACCTTGCTCGATAAAGGTCGGCACCTCGGGCGCCAGCACAGAGCGTGTTGATCCAGCCTGCGCAAGAATTCTGACTTTGATGCCGTTGTAGGGCATTGCCTCGCCCACATTCATCGCACCAATTTCAGTATGACCACCAATCACCGCATTTCGCTGAGGAGCGGCCCCATTAAACGGCACATGATTGAGTTTGGTACCCGTTTCTTTTTCAAAAAACACCATCAGCAGATGATCATCGGTGCCAACACCTGAACTACTGACACTTATTTTCCCGGGCTGAGCCTTGATGGCCGTCAACAACTGCGCCAGCGTTTTATAGGGAGAGTCCATGCTGACACTAAAGGCGCTCGGATCACTGACCAAATTCGCAAGATAGGTGAAATCTGAGGGCACAAAGCCGGCATCGCGCTCGATCGGTATCGTGAGCAAGCCTGGCATATTAGTCATCGCCAGGGTGTAACCATCCGGCTTTGCGCGCGCGACACCCGCTAAAGCGATCGCTCCTGAGGCGCCTGGTTTATTAACTACGACGACCGAAGCGCCAAGCTCTTTCTCAAGAAAGATAGCAAGGGTGCGGGCGGTGATATCAGTCCCCCCGCCCGGAGCGAAACCAACGACGATTTCAATCGGCCTGTCTGGCCAGGCCCAGACAGCGCCAGAGCAAACACACGACAGTATTAATAGCACACGCCCTGCAAAACGAGGCATTGGATTCATTGTCTGCTCCAGCTGTTTTTATATTTTTTACTTTGACGCGTTCTTTTCCTGCTGTTCACGCCAGGCTAACAACTTGGCAACACCTTCTTTCATCTGCACCACAGGTTTCCAGCCAATCACCAACCCAGCTTTATCGTGAGGAATGCTGAAGGCGCCACCTGAAGTCAGGCGGACTTTACCCGGAGGATCGGGGCGCACCTCTGGTTTGAGATCGCTCTTGCAATACTCCAGCACTAAATGCACCAGCTCGCCGGTAGTAATGGGCGCAGGACCTGAGACATTGACTGCAACATCGGTTGCGGTACTTTGTAACGCTGCAATATTGGCACGTGCCACATCTGTTACGTACACGAAATGCTTGGTATCCGTACCGTCACCTGGTAATACTGGCGCTTGTCCGCTGCGGATCAGGTCGTACGTTTCCATGATGTAGAGCGAGTTTGCGGCACGATAATGCTGTCGTTCACCATAGACAGTTGAATAGCGCAACACCACATAATCCTGTCCAAAACTCTGATGGTAATGGCGACATAGTTGCTCACCCATAATTTTTGATGCGCCATACAAAATTGCAGCCGGTGGTGCGCCTACAGAATAAAAAGGCGTGTCCTCAACCAGTGCACCCTTAATGCCAGGTCCATAGCCATAGGTCGCATTCGAGGAAGCGAAAATAATTTTTTTCACCTTATTGACACGACAAGCCTCGAGCATATTTTGTGCGCCGCGGATATTCACATCCACTGCTTGCCAAGGCGTTTGCGAAAAGCCCAGTGTCATGTATGCGGCCAGATGGATCACACCATCCACGCCTGCCGTTGCATCCAGCAGATCGGGCAAACGCATTAAATCTGCACGAACAATTTTGATACGAGGATTATCTTGCAGATGAGCGATCGCGTCCATCGAACCGAATGAAAAATTATCCAGTAACAGCACTTCACGCGCCCCGGCTTCTAGGAGCAAATCCGCAGTATGTGAGCCTACCAGACTGGCAGCACCCGCGATCAAAATGCGTGAGTCCTTGATGTTCAGTGCCTTGCCTTGTTTTGCAGTCGTCATTTGTCTCTTACCGTATCAAAATCAAAATTGAAGAATAAAAATGGGTACGAAATACGTTCGGGAATGCTCAAGGCACCCGAAACGAAAATAGTATTGAATAAAAAAATCTTTGGCTGAACCGTAATGCCTTGTCCCCGCGCCATGGATATGCCACGGCGAAGTTAATTTAATTTTTGTATGTCTATTATTGTTTTCTGGCGCAGAAAGTCAACTCATCTTGTCAGGATGAGCTGGATTTCACTGTATTGGGATGCAAATCGGCCCGATCAGCCTACTTTGGTCGGCATCAGATAAACCGGCGCCACGGACTCGAGGGGCGTTGGCACAACGCCCAACTCCGGATCGATTGGCAACGGACTCACATTATCGACGCTCAAAGAATCCAGATTGTCACGCGACATCAAAGGCACGCCCGGCATGCACTCAAACATAAACGCCTGCATCCGTCCGATTGACATCGGCATATCAATCACTTTACGCGGATGTCCACTCCATAGTGCGGCCAACTCAACTAACTCACCCAAGGTGTAAACACGCGGACCCGCCAGCTCATAGGTCTGTCCTGCCGCACGCGGATTACCCAGCACATGCATGACTGCAGTAGCCACATCCCCGACGTAGACGGGTTGCATGCGCGCGCTGGCCCCTGCCATCGGTAATACAGGAAAGAAACGCGCCAGACTCGCGAACATATTCATGAACTGGTCACCAGGACCAAAAATCACGGAAGGTCTGAGAAACGTGAAAGTCTCTGAGCTATTAGCAGGATTGGCTGCAAAGACCTCACGAATCGCCTGCTCGCCAGCGGCTTTAGAGCGCAGATAGCCGCTCGGGCCATCGGCACTCACACCTAGCGCACTGATATGAATGAATTGTTTAACCTGGTGCAGGCAGCAAGCCTGGGCAATTTTTCCAGGTAATTGCACATGGGCACGAGCAAAATCAGCGCCATAAGGCTGACCCGTGCTGCTGTGTAGAATCCCCACCAGATTAATGACTACATCACAACCGGCAACCAGCCCGTTCAGAGTTACCTCGTCGTGCACATCGCCTTGTAAAACCGTCACAGTGGGATGCACTTGCAATTCGCGTCCATGCGTCAGACGACGAGTCGGGACATGTACAACGTGCCCCGCCGAAACGAGCCGACTCACCACACAACGACCCACAAACCCCGTACCACCGATCACAAGAACACGCATGCAGACTCCGTCTGATAACTCGCCGTTAAACACTCAAGGCTGCGACAAAAAGCCAGCGTATTCTTTCAAGTCTACATTACCGCCACTCAAAATCACGCCTACTCTCGCATCCTTAGGAATAGCCAGTGCTCCTTGCAGGATCGCCGCGGCCCCCAGACAGCCGGTTGGTTCGACCACAATTTTCATGCGCTCGGCAAAAAACTTCATGGTCTTGACCAGTTGAGGATCCGTCACCGTCACGATGTCCGTGACATCACGCTTAATCACACCGAAGGTCAACTGGCCCAGATAAAGCGTCAACGCGCCGTCCGCAATCGAGCGCGGTGGCTCGATGCGTACGACCTCGCCTTTGCGCAAGGATTGCTGACCATCATTACCTGCCTCGGGCTCAACCCCGTAGACCTTGCAGTTCGGGCTCAGCGCTTTGGCTGATAAAGCACTGCCAGCCAGCAAACCACCACCGCCCAGACACACCATGAGGTAATCAAGCTCACCAACGTCCTCGATCAGCTCTTTAGCTGCCGTACCCTGCCCTGCAATGACATGCAAGTGATCATAAGGAGGGATGAGTGTCATGCCAGTCTGCTCTTGCATCTGGCGGGCGATATCGTCGCGATTCTGGGTGTAGCGGTCATAGGTGACCACAGTCGCACCGTACTCTTCGGTGGCCGCCTTTTTAGCGGCGGGTGCATCCTCTGGCATGATGATAATGGTCGCAACGTTCAATAGCCTGCCTGACAAAGCAATCGCCTGAGCATGATTACCCGAGGAAAACGTGATGACACCGGCGCGTTTTTGTTCCGGTGTCAGATTCGCAATCGCGTTATAGCCACCGCGAAATTTAAAGGCACCCATGCGCTGCAGGTTTTCGCACTTAAAAAACATTTGCGCGCCACTCAGGCGATCCGCAGTACGCGAGGTCATTACAGGCGTGCGGTGCGCCACACCTTTAATCGTGGCGGAAGCATGCACAACATCATCATAAGTAGGCAATACGAGCGACATGGGGATCCTTGAATTCAAACCTGATTAACGTGCCGGATAGTGTACGATTGTCGCATCACTCATTCCAGACATTTCATGGCCATTCAGTCAGATTCCCTGTCCTCGCGTCCCGATACCCGTATCGTGTCGCCTCAAGCCACAACCCCGAACGAAGAAAACATCGAACGGGCCTTGCGGCCAAAAGCATTGCAGGAGTATGTCGGTCAGCAACGCGTGCGCGACCAACTCGAGATTTTTATCAAGGCGGCACGCAACCGTCAGGAGTCTCTGGATCACGTATTACTGTTTGGCCCGCCAGGTCTGGGTAAAACCACGCTTGCGCACATCATTGCCTATGAAATGGGTGTCAACCTGCGTCAGACCTCGGGTCCGGTGCTCGAGCGTCCAGGCGATCTGGCGGCACTGCTGACCAATCTTGAGCGCAATGACGTGTTGTTCATCGACGAGATTCATCGCCTCTCACCCGTGGTCGAGGAAATCCTCTACCCCGCTCTCGAAGACTTCCAGATTGATATTCTGATTGGTGAGGGACCTGCTGCCCGCAGCGTCAAGCTCGACCTGCAGCCCTTCACGCTGGTGGGCGCGACGACCCGCGCAGGCATGCTGACTAATCCTTTGCGTGACCGCTTCGGCATTGTGTCGCGCCTCGAGTTCTACAACCCTGAAGAGCTCACCCGCATTGCGACACGCAGCGCAGGACTGCTGCAGGTTCCGATTACACCTGACGGGGCCTCAGAAGTCGCACGTCGCGCCCGCGGCACGCCACGTATCGCCAACCGCCTGTTGCGCAGAGTACGTGACTACGCACAAGTCAAGGCTGGTGGCACCATCAACGCCGAGGTCGCCAACGCAGCGCTCGCCATGCTGGAAGTTGATCCTCAAGGTCTGGATTTAATGGATCGTAAATTGCTCGAAGCCATCATTCATAAATTTGATGGCGGACCGGTTGGGGTGGATAGCCTTGCAGCCGCGATTGGTGAGGAACGCGACACCATCGAGGATGTCATCGAGCCGTATCTGATCCAGCACGGCTACCTGCAACGTACCCCGCGCGGCCGGATGGCGACCCAGACCACCTGGCGCCACTTGGGCTTAACGCCCCCCAAGACAATCTCTGATGATGGTCCGCTATTCAGCTAACTCAGCGATGCATTGCAGTATGGATTCACCATAGGATTCAAGCTTTTTAATTCCGACACCACTGACAAACCCCAGATCCTCAAGCGTATCTGGCATAGCCAAGGCGATTTCTCTCAGGGTCGCGTCATGGAAAATGACATATGCCGGAACACCATGGCTCCGTGCGATCCCCGCACGCCAGGTGCGTAACGCTTCAAAGACCGTCTGTGCTGCCCTGGGTAAGTCAGGTTGCAGGCTTTTACTGCGTGGCGTGGTGGTTTTGACGGGTTTATCTGCCTCACGTCTAAGCATTAGAGTGCGCTCACCTTTGAGCACAGCACGGCTTAGGTCTGTGAGTGCGAGCGTACCGTAACCCTCCTGATCCACCATCAGCAGCCCCTGTGCCAGCAACTGCCTCAGCACGCTACGCCAAGCCTGCTCAGACAGGTCTTGACCGATACCGTACACGGTCAGCGTGCCATGACCGTGCTCCAGCACACGCGGGGTTTCTTTCCCGCGCAAGATATCGATCAGGTGACCGGCGCCATAGCGCTGCCCGCGCTCTTTCATGAGACGGTAAATCGCTGACAACATTTTTTGAGCGGCCACTGTTCCGTCCCAAGACTCAGGAGGCGTCAAACAGTTATCGCAATTACCACAAGGCGTTATCGACTGGCCAAAATACTGCAATAAACGCTGTCGCCTGCACGATACCGTTTCACACAGCCCCAGCATGGCATCGAGCGCTGCCCCGAGCCTGCGGCGAAACGCATCATCGCCTGCCGACTCATCAATCATGCGTCGCTGCTGCACGACATCCTGCAAACCATAGGCAAGCCAGGCGGTGGCAGGTAACCCATCGCGACCGGCACGACCCGTCTCCTGATAATAGCCTTCGACAGACTTGGGTAAATCGATGTGTGCCACAAAACGAACGTCCGGCTTATCAATCCCCATGCCAAAAGCAATCGTGGCAACCATCACCACACCGTCTTCACGTAAAAATCTCGACTGATTCTGGGCACGCACGGCGGCGCCCAGGCCCGCGTGATAAGGCAGGGCATCAATACCCTGTGCACATAAAAATTCAGCGGTGTCCTCGACCTTGTTGCGTGACAGGCAGTAGACAATCCCCGCATCGCCAGCATGCTCCTGGCGCAACAACTGCAATAGCTGACGCCTGACATCCTGTTTTTCAACGATGTGGTAACGGATATTAGGTCGATCAAAGCTCGCCACGTAATGACGGGCATCGTTCAGAGCCAGTCTCTCAGCAATCTCTACACGCGTGACATCGGTCGCTGTTGCGGTCAGTGCAATCCGCGGGACATTTGGCCACTGCTCATGCAGCATCGACAAGCCCAGATACTCAGGCCTGAAATCATGGCCCCACTGCGACACGCAGTGCGCTTCATCGATGGCAAACAACGCAATCCTGCCACGTGACAACAATTGCTGGCAGCGCTCGGTCAGCAGTCTTTCTGGCGCGACATACAAAAGATCCAGCTCACCGGCTACAAAGGCGCGCTCAACATCACGCGTATCCTGCCAATCCTGAGTCGAATTCAAAAATGCAGCGCGCACCCCTAATTCTGTCAGGGCATCAACTTGATCCTGCATCAGCGCAATCAAGGGGGAAATCACCACTCCGGTACCCGGACGTACCAGCGAAGGCACTTGATAACAAAGGGATTTACCCCCGCCCGTTGGCATCAGGACCAAGGCATCTCCACCTTGGATCACATGATCGACAATCGCCTGCTGATCACCACGGAAGGACTCATAGCCGAACACGCGCGCAAGAATCTCTGCGGCGCGGGGATCGGAAATAGAGGGGTCTGCAATGCCCAGGTTCGTAAACCCGTGGTCAGACATGGAGGATTAAGCTCAACAACATGCCGTGATTGTAAAGGGATTAGTGCGGCTGAATCAGTCGCGCCACCAGCGCGTGCCCAGAACCTCCAGGGGCACCGAAAATTGCATTTTCACAGAGTAATTTCCTGTTGAAAGCTCACGGTCTCCACCAATTTGCATGCTGGTCTGGGGGGTAATAAACCAGCTATGCTTAAACCCGAGCTTTTGTTCCAGGGTTCCCGGTCCCGTTCGCAAGGCCTCATAGGTCGACTCAAACTGCTGCTGATCAAGCAGGAAGCGCAATCCCAGACCAGAACGCTGAGATTGCGTGAATACGTCCTGCACTTGGGTCGTAGACAGACGTAAAGCACCCCAGTCACCCATAGCCATCAGTCCTCCTAGACCTTTCTCATGCGTCTCTAAGGCACTTTGTACATGGCTTTCAAGCGTGATGTCGGAGGTCAAGCCATAGCGAAAGGTCGTCGCGGCCATGGGCGAGCCGATCGACAAACCACCCGACCCGGCACTACCAAGATCCTCCTGACTGACTCGCCCCACTGAAGCCGACAAGCCAAATGAACCGGGCAAGAGCGTGCCACGGCTACTCATACCAGGCAGCCGTGTGAGCTGCAGGCCACCCAGACGAGGCGAATCTCCCCAAAAGCTCCCTGTTTCTGCGACTTGGCCGATTGAAACTGTCGAACCATTCTCCTGAGCGTAGGTAAAACGTCCTGCGCCCGGCATCCAGCCTGCGCTCGGATGGACTTCGCCCAGTCGATAGCTCACGCGCGCCTTTGCTGAGGAAAAAAAAGCTTGTCGACCTGGCGTCCAATCAACACCTGGCCGCCAGTCAAGTGCGTAGTTCGTCTGGATTTCTGCAGGAGCGGCATGAAAAGGATCCTCATCCAGAGGATCTAGTGCAAGTTCCTGTGCAGGAAAGTCCTGCGTATCGGCTGCGACAGGAAAGGACTGCGCGGGCAGCAGGACAGAAAGGCCTGGTCGATCCGGTGTAATGTCAGGCACGCCTGCATCGATCGCATCGGGGGTCGACGCGTGCACGCACGCACAGCCGAACGTGGCCAACACGGCACTCAGCAATCGATACAAGCGGGGCGATGAAGCGATCATGATGTGTCGATTTTAGTGCTGAGCGCTGCAAGCAAGATTTACTCCAAAGTAAGAAACAGCGAATGTCCTATTTCAATTGATTTCAAATGGCTTGCTCAAACACCCAGTCCGTTGCAAACTCTGAACTATGGAAACACGCATAAAACTTCTGATTGTCGATGACGATCCTGCGCTACGTCAGCTGTTGGCAGACTATCTGAACAAGCATGGCTATGACACGCTTCTGGCACCCGATGCGCGTGAGCTGTCCGCGCGTATTGCACGGTTCGAGCCTGAGCTCATCGTCATGGATCGAATGATGCCGGGTGTGGACGGCGCCGAAGCCTGTCGCGCCTTGCGTGCGCTGGGTGAAGACATTCCGGTGATTTTACTCACCGCGCGCGATGAGGCGGTTGACCGGATTATCGGACTGGAGGCCGGTGCGGACGATTATCTTGGCAAACCTTTCGACCCCAGAGAGTTACTGGCCAGAATCCAGGCCGTGTTGCGCCGCAAGCGTGGTGCCTCGGCGCTCACCAAAGATAGTCCTGTGCATTTTGGTGCCTTTGTCTTTGATCCTGTCATGCGCCAACTCACTAAACAAGATGAAATAGTGAAACTGACAGGTGGAGAAATCAATTTGCTTGAGGCACTGATTCGTAATCCAGGCAAGCCTCTTTCGCGTGAAAAACTCCTCACGCTGGCGCGCGATGACGAGGCGGGTGAACGTAATGATCGTGCCATTGACATCGCCATCCTGAGACTGCGCCGTGCGCTCGAAGACGACCCGAAACAACCTCGCTGGATTCAAACAGTATGGGGTACTGGCTACAGGTTCTCACCTTGAAATACCTGTCGGCCTTACTGCCGCAGTCCCTGCGCGCCCGCATGATTTTGCTGATCCTGGCGACCGTACTGGCGGGTCAGGCTGCTACGCTCTATACCGTGTCGCAATACCAACGCGATCACTCGCAAACTGTTGCACTCGATTTAGTTGCCACGACGATTCGTACCCTGCAGTATTCGATGGACCACATTGCGCCGCAAGACCGTGCTGCTTTTGTAAGCGATGCCTCGCAAGGTCAATGGCGACTCTGGTCAAAACCCCTGCCAAACGAAGCGCGCTTGCAGCGCAGACCACCTCAGCGCCCAGGACCACCACCACGGAATCCGCAACGACGGGCCGAACCTGCGCCTACGGCTGAAACCAGCTCGCAGGATCCAGTTGCCACCCCTCCAGAGTTGCCTGCCCCCGTCAGTCAAAGCGACGCTCCAAATGCCTCACGTCTTGATCAGAGTGCTGACGATATCCGCCAGAGCCTCAGTCAGTTTATCAATCGGTTGAACAACCGGCTCGATGGTGACAGCAGGGTCGCTCTTTCTCGTGGCCCCAGACCTGAGCTCTATATTTCTCTGATGCGTCCTTCGGAAAATGCGGTGTCACGCACACGCGAATGGCTAGTGATTCCGATCGATCGGCTTGACCCGCCCCTGACCACGGCCTTGCTTGCCTGGTGGAGTGGTGGACTCGCCCTGGTTCTACTGGTCGCACTCTGGTTTTCATGGCACATCAGTCGCCCCATCATTAGCCTGGTTCGTGCTGCCGATCAACTCGCTGCAGGAAAACCTGCACGGGTCGAACCTGCGGGGCCTAGCGAGACACGTTTGCTTGGCGAGCGTTTCAACGCCATGCTCGATGCGCTAAGTGAATCAGAATCTACCCGCCGCACATTACTCGCAGGCCTGCCCCATGACTTGAAAGCTCCCCTTGCAAGAATGTGGCTGCGTATCGAAATGACCGATGATCTGGCACTCAAAAATGGCATGCGTACTGATCTGCAAGATATGCAGCATATGGTCGATCAGTTCATCCATTTTTTACGAGGTACGGATATCGCAAGCTATCGTTTCACCCCATTCGCACTGAACGACTGGGTCCAGGAACGCGTGGGTAACTGGCAAGGTGCCGCCGATGGCATGGTCATCCTGCAGGGGATCCCTGCACCGGTGAGCGTCAATGCGGATAGCGTGGCACTGTCTCGTTTGCTGGATAATCTGGTGAGTAACGCGCTACACCACGGGGCCGCGCCTGTGCATGTCACGCTCGCATCGCAAGGCCCCTGGGCCGTTCTGACCGTCAGCGATCACGGCACAGGGATCGCGCCCGAGTCGCGCGAAAACGCCCTCAAACCTTTTGTGCGTCTGGACCAAGCACGCACACGCACCGGCAATGTAGGGTTAGGGTTGGCGCTAGCCGATGCGATTGCACGCGCGCACGCAGGCTCATTGACGCTTGGACAAGGACCTGAAGGAGGATTGCAAGTTCAGGTTCTCCTGCCTATTTATGAACCTACGGCACCGGTCTGAGCGATATCTGATTACTGAATAATTGTTAACACGTCGATTCAGATGCTCAGGGTGCGCGACCAAACAGACTTCGATAACTCATCAGATTGAAAATGACCATGACGGGTGTTGCAACAACCGAAGCAGCCAACACTAAGGTCAGCGAGTTTTCTGACGCCGCAGCATCCCACAGTGTCATGTTATCCAGAATGAAATATGGAAACATGCTGTATGCCAGACCACCGAGCATGCAAGCAAAAAGAATCAGACAAAGCCCAAAAGGCATCCAGGATAACGTTCTGTATTTGGGTTGAGGCAAGCGTGTGAGCACCATATCGATTCCAACAAAACAACCCAGCATGACAAACCACACCGGTGCTGCAAGCATCAGACTCGTCGTGTTACTCCACTTATAAAAAATCGCCGGATTCGCTAAGCCTAGTGCTACTGACACGGCAACCATACCGGCCGCAGCCCAACGAATCGCATGATGTGCCCAGCCAATCGCCAAGCTATGGATCGCCCCCTGCATGCGCATGACTAACCAGCTTGCACCGAGCAAGGCATAGGCGGCCACTGCACAGATACCAATAAAGACGCTGAACCATATCGAAGGAGTGTCCTGTTGATAGCCCGTCACAATATTGGCAAGCAACATGCCGTGTCCCATGGCCGTGAGGACGGAGCCGAACCAGAATCGATTGATCCAGACTGGACGCTGCTCGGCACTCGCGCGGATGCGGAATTCAAACGAGACACTACGCAACATGACACCCAGAACCGTGATCATCACGGGTAGGAAAAGATGAGCCAGCAGCGCCCCCCAGGCGAGCGGAAAAGCTGCCATCAATAAGCCGATAGCGAGTAACAGCCAGAATTCATTGGCATCACGCCAGGGGCTCAACGCCACCATCATGCCGGGTCGCTCTGAGTCGGGCGCCATGCGCAACAGCACACCGACACCGATATCAAAACCATCAAATACCGCCCCGCCAAGGATGAGCACCGACAGCATGCCCATCATCAACAAAGGCATCCAGAACGCAGGCTGAAACAGGTCCAGACCCAGGGTTGCAGCTAACTCTGCGATCATGTGCGCACCCCTGGTTTTCGCACAGGCACCACGCCAAAGCGTGCGGCATGGATCAGCATGCGGACCCAGCCAAACAGCAAGCCTAAGTAGATCGTTGTACTCGCAAACAAACCAACAATTAATAGGCTGGCAGGCGCAGCAGTCAGCAGGTCTTCCTGTCTGAGAGTATTCCAGACCATGAAAGGTAGTCGCTCGATCTCATTGAGATTCCAGACACACAGCCAGACAAAAACTGCCAGACTTGCGAGCCAGACCTGCGCCGCTAGCAATCGGGGCGGATACTTTCCAGGATCATCGCCCCGTCTAAATATCACCCAGCCACCAACCAGCGATAAGCCTGCAATCCAAAACAGAACATAGGTCGCCAATCGCGCCAGCCAAAACAAGGTTTTTACTGCGGGGACATCCTGACCAGCCTGATCAAGACCAATCCATTGTTGATCTGACTGCTGCCCGAGCCAGCGCTTAGCACCTGAATCCGAAACAATCAGGCCGGAATCCTGACTGTCTCGTGCGTCTGGCCAGCCGACCCAAATAAAATCTGGGTGTTCGCCTGTCTGCCACAGACCCATCACTGCCGCTGCTATAACAGGCTGGGTCCGCGCAAGCGTCCGCAGGTGCCCATCCAGTCCAAATAGTTGACTCCCTGCAGCGATAAAAGCCAGGGCAATCCCTGCGCGATAGATCTTCTTTTCATAGCCCGATAACGGCCTGCGCCCGGCTTGCCATGCGGTGACCGCGAGCGTCATGCAGCTGATCATCAACGCACCCCCCGCAACAAACTGGATAAATTGCCAGAGCAGTGAGGGGTTAAATATCAGCGCCATCCAGTCTGTAACCAGATAACGCCCGTCAACCAAGGAGGCTCCCGTGGGAGTATGTGTCCAGGAAACCAACACGAGCCCCCAAAAAATCGTGATAGTCAGCCCCAGCGCAACCATGCCAACGGACAGAACGTGCGCCGCAGCAGACACGCGACGCTGCCCAAAGAACATCACGCCCAGAAACACCGACTTCATCACAAAAAGAGTCGTGATTCCGAAAGCGATGAGTGGGCCAATCACATTGCCTATCCGCTCCACCAAACTCGGCCAGAGTACGCCCAGCTCAAGTAATAAGGGGACTGAGGAGGCAAGCGCCATGAAAAAGGTCAGCGCGAAGATGCGCACCCAGAACTGGTACGCATCCATCCAGCCTGTGTCAGGATGGCGCCAGGCCAGGTATCTGAATACGCACACGAGCCAACCCAGTGCCATGGCCATTGCGGCAAACAGCACATGGAAGTTCAAGCTCAAAGAAAACTGGAATCTGGCCAGTAAAAGTGGGGAAATTTCCATGATTGAGGCTAGTGTAGTCGGCTCATGGCAAAATGTACCTTTATTGGCCGCCAAGATTGCCCCGAAAACCCGTATGAGCTCTGATTCTGCTGCACCTGTTACCCCCGTTGCCCCGGTTACCACCAATTTCCTGCGTAACATCATAGAGGCCGATCTGGCTGCCAACCGCTTTGCGGATAAGCGCTGGGCGGGCACGCCCGGCACGGCAGCGGTTCAAGCCGCAGG
>CANCRX010000011.1 GCA_947380655.1 Alcaligenaceae bacterium
CACCCACAGCGATTCGCTCGTTCAGCGAAATGACTTGAAAATAAACAGTGATGACGTCACCGACTAGCGTGAGTGCAACCGCCTCGCGATTGAACTCGCTGGCCAACGCCTGTGCATATGCCGATTTAGAGTTAAAGCCTTTTTTACCCCAGAGATCTGCCTCGTAGTTCACAAGCAAACCTGCCTGATAGACAGGCTGACTGCCCCAGTCATTCGTGGTCGGTGCGTAACCCACGCCTTGTGCAGGGCCTTGGTTACGATAGCCGCCTGTTAAATCAATCGATGGTGACTGTGCAGCCTTGACCGATTCGGCCTGCGCCCTGGACTGCGCCACGCGCGCAACAGCAACACGCAAGTCATAATTGTTTGTCAGTGCCGTATCAACGATCGCGTTGAGTTCCTCGCTTTCAAAATCCTCCCACCACTTTTCTTTTGGACGCGGCAAACCATCCTGAACCGGGGCATTGAAGGAAGGTTTCAACCAGCGCACATACTCCGGCCCATCAGGTGCGTCACCCTCTTCTTTAATTGGAGTCGTACATCCACCGATCAATACAGCTGAACAAGCCATCAATAACGACAAGCGGGTCCTACGCAGAGGTCTGAACGTTTTGATAATCATGTGATCGATAATGGATAGGAATAGTGCTTAACAGACTTTGTGAAAATCAGAGTGCAAGCGCTTAAATAAATTAGGAAAACAATTATGGAAAGTATATATAACCACACATAAAGTTATAGACCGCAGTCTATTTGTATCCATAATGTTTGACTATAGTTAAACTTCATTTAGATAAGTATTGTTGTAATTTGTTTACAGTATATTTAAAACATATAAATTAGTATATATATCCCAAATCAATTGTTCATCTTGAAAATAGGTGAAATTCATTTGCTCACTCCTGAATTAGTGCGCATAATCAGCGCAACCAAACATCACAGACTGATGAATAGAAATGACTGAGACCATTAACGACAAGCATTTAATGCAGCAGCTGTTAAAAATCGGCGCGCTACTCAGCAACGAAAAAGATATCCACCATCTTTTTGAAATCATTCTTCAAGCTGCGATGGATGTGACGCATGCCGATGGTGGAACGCTCTACCGTCTGACTGAAGATCAAAAACTTCGCTTCGAGTTGCTCCATACGCGAAGCAAAAATGTACACCTGGGTGGCAAAAGCCATCTAGAGATCAAAATCCCCCCCATGTCTTTAGTCAACGCGCAGGGCGAACCAGAGCTCGCTAAAGTCGTCTGCTATGCCGTCAACAAGGACGAGGCTGTCAATATTCCTGATGCGTACAACGCGACAGGCTTTGATTTCTCAGGTACGCGTGCTTTCGATGAGCATAACAACTACCGCTCGCAGTCATTCCTGACGATCCCGATGAAAACGCTTGAGGGCGAAATCATTGGTGCAATGCAGCTGATCAATGCGTCTGATCCTCTGACCGGTCTGATCATCCCGTTCTCAACTGAAGCTCAAGAAATTGTCGAAGCGCTTTCTTCGCAACTGGCTGTGGCACTGACCAATCGACTACTAATTGATCGACTTCAAGAACTGTTCGAATCCCTGATTAAACTCATCAACCAGGCAATTGACGATAAATCACCCTACACGGGCGGACACTGTAACCGGGTACCTGAACTGACCTTAATGCTTGCCGAGGCCGCAAACAAATGTTCAGCGGGTCCCCTGAAAGATTTCACCATCAACGACGAAGACCGCACAGAACTGCGCATCGCCGGTCTGCTGCACGACTGCGGCAAGATCTCCACTCCAGTCCATGTGGTAGATAAAGCCACCAAGCTCGAAACGATTTTCGATCGTATTGAATTCGTTCGCCTGCGTGCCGAGATGATCCGTCGCGATATTGAACTCGCCTGCTTGAAAAATGAAATCACCGAAAATGATGCCCAAGCTCGCTTGCAAGGTTTACAGGACGATTGCGCCTTCCTGGAAAAATGCAATATCGGTGGCGAATTCATGAAAGATCCAGATGTTGAACGCGTGCAACTGATGGCAGAAAAATATCGCTGGAATGATTTCTCCGGTCAATCGAGACCTTTCCTTACAGACGATGAAGTCAAAAACCTCACCATCCGCGCAGGCACGCTCACGGGTGAAGAAAGACAAATCATCAACCACCATATCGAAATGACGATTGCCATGCTTGAACAATTACCTTGGCCGCGTCATTTAAAAAATGTCCCCGAGTATGCGGGCGGTCACCACGAAAAAATGGACGGTAAAGGTTATCCACGTGGACTCAAGCGTGAGGACATGTCTATTCAGGCCCGCTGTATGGGGATAGCCGATATTTTCGAAGCTCTGACCGCTGTAGATCGCCCCTACAAAAAAGGCAAAACACTGAGCGAAGCACTAGATATTCTGGGGAAAATGAAACTCGGTCAACACGTCGATCCGGATCTGTTTGATGTATTTATCTGGGATCGTGTCTATGAAGACTACGCTAAGCAATTTCTGAACGCCGAACAAATCGATACCATCGATTTTGAAAAAATCCCTGGTTACAATCCACCACCAGAAAACTATTACGCGCAAACGTAAAGTTAAGTGCTCAGATGCTGCTGAGCAAAAACAAAAAGCTCAAGGCGATTAGCAAGTGACAGCTTGCTATAAATAGAGGTTAAGTGATTACGCACCGTGTTTTCACTGATCTTAAGAATCTTTGCTGTATCACGCAGAGTCTGACCTCCGCCATTAACGATCGCCTGAATCACCATCTTTTCTTTGGCAGTCAGTAAGGCAATCCGTGCCTGTTCAGGGGTGAGTTCACGCGCGGCGCCAAAAGTGCTGAGCAACCTGGAAGTCGCCACCCGATTCAACCAAAACTCACCCGCATAGACCTTGGACATCGCTTTCGTGAGTTGAGCAAAATCCGCATCGCATCCCAACACCCCACGCACGCCTTCTTTTACCCAAGTCTCAAGCAGTGGAGACTCTTCATCTAGCGTCAGCAAGATAATTTTTGCATGACTTAAGGCAACTATTTTTGTAATCAGTTCTGAATGCTCAAGCGTCGGATCCAGCAAAATCAGGTCGAATAGCTCGGTGGTTTGATCAAGCAGTTCGATCAGATCAGTTCCTCGACCAAGCGTAGAAACAACATGAAAATTTTTGTCTGTGCTGATCAAACCTGTCAAGGCAGCTTGCATCAGACGACTGGGATGAACAATCAGTATTTTTATTTGCATGTTGGGTGAGTAATGTTCAATACGGAATAGTCCAATTGGGCTAATCATATCACTACAGCATTGAATTACCTTCAAAATCAAGGTAATTATCCGCTCAAAAAAAAACCACGATTTCTCGTGGTTTTTAAGCAAACCTGACGCCTGACTTACTGACCTTCTAGAAAGCTTTTCAGTTTGTCAGAACGGCTCGGATGGCGCAGCTTACGCAACGCTTTAGCCTCTATTTGTCGAATACGCTCACGCGTCACATCAAACTGTTTACCGACTTCTTCGAGTGTCTGATCGGTGCTCATTTCAATACCAAAACGCATGCGCAGTACTTTTGCTTCACGTGGGGTCAGAGAGTCCAGGACTTCTTTCACAACGTTATGCATCGAACTGTGCAACGCAGCGTCCGCAGGCGCCAGTGTATGGGTATCTTCAATGAAATCGCCCAGATGAGAATCATCATCATCACCAATCGGTGTTTCCATCGAAATGGGTTCTTTAGCAATTTTCAGGATCTTGCGGATCTTGTCCTCGGGCATATCCATTTTCGATGCCAGCGTTGCGGGATCCGGCTCAGCACCGGTCTCCTGCAAGATCTGACGGCTGATACGATTCATCTTGTTGATGGTCTCGATCATGTGGACTGGAATACGGATGGTGCGGGCCTGATCCGCAATCGAACGCGTAATGGCCTGACGAATCCACCAGGTCGCGTAAGTTGAAAATTTGTAGCCGCGACGGTATTCAAATTTATCCACTGCTTTCATCAGACCAATGTTGCCTTCCTGGATCAGATCCAGGAATTGCAAACCACGGTTGGTGTATTTTTTCGCGATCGAAATCACCAGACGCAAGTTAGCCTCTGTCATTTCACGCTTGGCCTTGCGGGCTTTTGCTTCGCCAGTCGCCATCTTTTTGTTGACGTCTTTCAGGTCTTTCAACGGCAACACGACGCGGGTTTGCAGATCGATCAGCTTCTGCTGTAATTCTTGAACGGCAGGAACATGGCGTCGCAACGTGACGGAGTAATCGGCAGCACTTTCGATCTCACCAATGACCCATTCAAGATTCGTCTCGTTACCGGGGAACACCTTAATAAAGTGCGCACGGGGCATGCCAGCGCGATCCACGCAGGTGTGCAGGACAGCGCGTTCAATTTTGCGGACTTCTTCGACTTGCTGACGCAAGGTATCGGCCAGACGCTCAACCATTTTCGCGGTAAAGCGCACCCCCATTAATTCATTGAGGATGATTTCCTGAGCTTGCATGTAATTTTCTGAGCGATAGCCTTCTTTTTCGTACGAGCTACGCATTCTGATGAATTGCGTTGCAACGACATCGAACTTAGCCAGTCCCTTGACGCGCAGGTCTTCTAGTTGCTTGCTGCTCATGCCACCTGCTGGGCCGTCTTCCTCGGCTTCGTCGGCCACACCAGCACCAGCATACTCTGCGCCATCATCATCAACCAGACCATCAATGACTTCGTCGATTTGAGCTTGTGCATCGCGCACACGCTGAACGTGACTGATAATTTCATTAATCGTCGTCGGGCAAGTCGAAATGGCCTTAACCATGTCTTTGAGACCGCCTTCGATGCGCTTGGCGATTTCTATTTCGCCTTCGCGAGTCAGCAACTCAACCGTACCCATTTCACGCATATACATGCGCACCGGATCCGTGGTGCGACCAAAGTCAGAGTCCACCGTTGTCAAGGCGGCTTCGGCCTCGTCTTCGACGTCGTCATCAGACGTCGCGACAGGGGCATTCTCACCCAGCAGCAGTGTTTCAGCATCCGGAGCCTGGTCATAGACCGCGATGCCCATGTCACTGAAAGTACTGATAATGCCGTCAATCGCCTCAGCATCAACCAAATCATCTGGGAGATGATCGTTAATCTCACCATAGGTCAGATAGCCGCGATCCTTACCGAGTTTGATCAGGAGCTTCAGACGGTTACGACGTGCTTCGTATTCTTCGGGCGTCATCGGACCGCGAGCGATCAGATCTTTGCCCTCGCCTTTGCCACGTTTACCGCGTTTGACCGGCTTGAGTTCAGGCAGTGCCTCAACCTCACCATCACCATCACCCGCATCACCAAACTCGCTGTCCGCATTGTTATTTGGATTTTTGGAGGGGCGACCAGGACGACGTCCAGTCCCACCGGGTGGACGACCTGCAGCCTTAGCTGGTTTTTCACCGTCCTCGCCTTTAGCTGCTTTAACAGGTGCGGGCTTGGACACATCAACTTTGCCAGGTGCTTTGGAGGCAACCAACGCAGCAGGTGCGACTTTGGCAGGCGTAACAGGCGCAGCTTTAGCGGGCGACTTGGCAGCTGCTGACTTAGTTGTATCAGACTTCGGTGCTGCTGTTTTAGGTGCTGCTGTTTTAGGTGCTGCGGCAGACGTACCTGCTTTAGCTGGAGCAGGCTTGGCTGCTACGACAGGTTTTGCAGGCTCTTTTACTGCAGGTTTCGCTGCGACTTTAACTGCGGGTTTTGCTACGGGTTTAGCTGCTGATTTTGCTGCAACTTTTACGGGTGTTTTAGCAGGTGCTGCTTTGGACTTTGGTGATACCGACTTCATTGATTCCTTGACTGACTGAACGGCAGATTTTGCTGCTGATTTTGAAACAGGCTTCGCGCCAGCGGATGCTTTGCCGGCGGTTTTGACTGGGTGTTTGGTACTTGCAGGCGGCTTGGCGCCTGCTTTTGTCGCGACCCGACTAGGTGCTGACTTAGCCACGGGCTTAGGAGCAACTTTCGTTGCAGGCTTCGCTGCGGGCTTAGCACTCACTTTAGCCGCGGGTTTGGGCGCAGCTTTGGATGCTGGCTGACTAGATTTTTTGACCACTGCGACAACTGGCTTAACGGGCTTCTTGGATGAGGCGGAAGCTTTAGCGACGGATTTTGCTGCGTGGACTGGAGCTTTGCTAGGAGCTTTGGCTGCCGATTTGGCGGGCGCTTTTGCTGAAGTCTTCGGTGCAGGTTTGGCCGCAGCCATTGTTTTTTTGATGCCAGTTGATTGGGTCATGATCGCTCTTTGGTCGCTCAGGTGTAATGCATAAGCATTGAACTTGAGGCATGTTCTATGTACCGTAAAAACTAAAGGCGCTTTAAAACGCCCAAATTATTACGCTGGTTTGAAGCACATTGATTGAAACACTTAGACTGAGGCACTAACTACTGAAGCTTTTTACTGATTTTTAACTAAGTTCACACGGTTTGCTGCACGGAATTTTAACCGAACTAACTGGCCTTACCGGCATCAATCGCCCTAATTAGACGGGCGATACGTTGAGAAAGTTCCCCATATTTTTGCTGTAATTGCAAATTATTTTCACCTAGTGCAATTAAAGCGCCCTGCTCTTGCCTCAAACTCTCAAGTTCGATGCGTCGTAAAGCGTCTTCCCATTCTTTCTGGGGATCAGGCAATACCTCCTGAGCCATCAAATCCGCTGCAACCGAGGCCATCAGCACACCCAAATCCCCACCAGGATCGGCAGCCTGAATCAAAGCTCCCACATGACGGGCACCGCTTGATTGAGCCAGCACAATTAAATCCCTGACCATTTCAAGATGGGGGCCACGCTCGAGAACTTCAAGCTGTTGATCGCCCATTTGATCGACTAATTCAGGATGACTGAGCAAAAGCCTCAGTAAGCGACGCGCCATCGGGGCAACCGTTCGGCGCGTGGGTATTGCGCCTGGAGGCACTGGCGCCTGCTTTTTTCCAAATCGATCCCAGTTCTTTTTGCCACGCGGGGGCTCGATACCCGTGTAGGACTGCTGGGAATAGCTCGATTTTGCATATCCCTGATTGGAATAGCCGGTATTTGAGTAATCGGTTGTTGAATAATCTGGAACCTGGGAGTCAAAGCCGACATCATCCGGAATACCCAGATAATCCGGCTCGCCTCCAACACTTGATCCAGGCGGCTGACTAGCTGTGCCTGCAGGCACCTCGCCAGTAATACCGGCATTCAGACGCCCCCCAGGCTGACCCGCTGAGCGGGTATTCGGCACACCAGCACCCCCGGCTCCAGGCAAACCTGCCAACGCATGCGGCACATCGCGCGCCAACAACTGTGCAAGCTCCTCAGGCGTCAGCAGCACCAAGCGCGCCAACTCATTTTGCAATTGGATCTTGAGTGTAATGTCGGGAATCTGTGCAAGTAACGGGCGAGCTTCGTGTACCAGCGCTGAACGCCCTTCAACTTCTTTAATCTTGTGCCTGCTTGACAACTCATTGAGAAAAAATGTTGATAAGGCATCGGACTCGCTCAAACACGCTCTGAATGCCTCTTGCCCAAACTGCCTGATATAACTGTCTGGATCGTGCTCTGCCGGCAAAAAAAGGAACCGGATAGAAATATCGTCGCGCAACAAAGGCAAACAAGTCTGCAAGGCGCGCCAAGCGGCTCTGCGCCCGGCTCCGTCACCATCGAAACTAAAGATGATGCGATCACTCGCACGCAACAACTTTTGAATGTGCATGGGTGTGGTGGCGGTACCCAGTGTTGCCACAGCATTACCTACGCCCAGTTGCGCAAGGCCCACTACATCCATATAGCCTTCGACGACGATGACGCAATCTTCTGCGCGAATGGCTGTGCGTGCTTCAAACAAGCCGTAGAGCTCGTTACCTTTTGAAAAAACCGGAGTTTCAGGGGAATTCAGGTATTTAGGTTCACCCTTACCGATGATGCGACCACCAAAACCAACTATCTCGCCTTTAACGTTGCGAATGGGGAACATCACACGTTCACGGAAACGGTCATAGCGTCGACCGTCTTCAGACTCGATCACAAGACCTGACTCAACCAAAATAGGATCGTTATAGTTCTGGAAAACCTTACCCAGGGACTGACGCTCTGCCGTCGCCCACCCCAGACCGAATGTTTTAGCTATCTGTCCTGTCAGACCTCGCTGTTGCAGGTAACGAATCGCCGCAGGACTCTCTCTAAGCTGAGCCATGTAGTGTGTCTGGGCTTTTTGCAAGACCAGAGTGTGCTGGGAGATTTCTTCTTTGCGACGAGCGGTCGCTGCCTGCTGGCCGGGTGAGCGGCTCTCTTCTGGAACAGTCATGCCGACCGCCCCAGCCAAGCTGCGTACAGCCTCGGGGAAACTAGCCCCGGTGTGTTCCATCAGAAAAGTAATCGCGCTGCCATGCGCTCCGCAACCAAAGCAGTGATAAAACTGTTTAGTGGGACTGACAGTAAATGAGGGAGACTTTTCGTTATGAAAGGGGCACAACCCGAGCAGGTTGACACCGCCTTTCTTTAACTGCACGTAGCGCCCGACAACATCCGCGACATCTACGCGGGTTAGGAGATCCTGGATAAAGGAATCAGGGATCACCGATCAGGCCATACGATATTGGCGCACAACATGGCGCCAATGATCAATACATGCGTGGAGGCAATTGCTGGCTGCGAATGCGCTTGTAGTGGCGCTTGACGGCAGCAGCTTGCTTGCGCTTGCGCTCAGCAGTTGGCTTTTCGTAAAACTCGCGTGCGCGCAATTCGGTCAACAGACCGGTCTTTTCGATTGTGCGCTTGAAACGGCGGAGAGCGGCTTCGAAGGGCTCGTTTTCTTTCAGACGAACGATAGGCATAGGGTGCGTGGTATTAAATAAACGTTAAACCAAAATGGTTAGAAATTACGAATTAGCCATAGATCATAGCACAAATACGCTTGTGCAAGGGGCAATCAGGCGAGTCGGCCTGCTAATACCTCAGGTCTGAGCGTATCGTAGTCCTCAAAAGGTTGATGAATCCACGGATTCGTATCAAGCTTTTCAACATAAAAATCCGGAGCGATACAAGAATGCGCTTTAAACCACAGTACACCAGTCTTTAACTCGGTAATACCGGTATAGCGCGCTTTGAGATGTTCACAGACACGTTCAAGGGTCACACCGCTGTCAACCATATCGTCAACCAGCAGTACGCGGCCCTCAAGGCGCTCAGCCGTCATTGTCACGAACTGGGCGATATCCAATGCGCCCTGAGTGGTTCCAGCGGCATCCCGATAACTGCTTGTCGTCAAAATCGCCAAAGGCTTATCAAAAATACGGGACAACACATCGCCCACTCTCAAACCACCCCGCGCCAGGCACAGAATCTGATCAAACTCCCAGCCTGATTGGTGGGCGAGCAAAGCAAGCCTCTCGATGAGCGCGTGATATTGCGGCCAATCGACCCATAAATCCTTGTCTGTACTCTGAGGCAGGTTCATGGGTCGAATCAATAAGCTAAAGTTGGTAGCGTGTATTAAGAGGTGAAAGGATTATTGAGAATAATCGTCTCGTTACGATCTGGTCCAGTTGAAACCATATCGATCTGAACACCACAGACCTCTGACATACGCTTTAAATAACGCTGGGCATTAACAGGTAAGCGATCAAACTCAGTCACACCGACCGTTGACTCGGTCCAGCCAGGCATCTCTTCGAGAACAGGCACAGCGAGCGCAACTTTCGCAGCACCATATGGAAGTACATCAGTAAACACGCCATCGATATGGTAGCCAACACCGATTTTGATTGTTTCAAGGCCATCCAGGACATCGAGCTTAGTGATGCATAGCCCCGAAATACCATTCAAGCGAACTGAACGTTTGAGCGCAGCACCATCAAACCAGCCACAACGACGAGGACGACCTGTTACGGATCCGAATTCTTTACCAACCGTCGCCAGACGCATGCCGATATCATCGTGCAACTCTGTCGGGAATGGTCCCGAACCTACGCGCGTGGCGTAAGCTTTGGTAATTCCCAAAACATAACTCAGTGTTTGTGGCCCCACACCAGCACCGGCTGCCGCAGCGCCAGCGATACAGTTACTGCTCGTGACAAACGGATAGGTGCCGTGATCAACGTCCAGCAATGCTCCCTGCGCACCTTCGAACAGCAAGGGCTTGCCCGCCTGCTGAGCCTCAAACAGATTACTGCTCACATCACGCACCATCGGAGCGATCGCAGGAGCAAGTGCCATAGCCTGATCAACCACCTCGTCGATAGATACCGCCGAGGCACCCAGGTACTGGGTCAGTACAAAATTGTGAAGCTCGAGGACTTCTTCAACCTTTGTACGGAAACCTGCAGGATCGAACAAGTCCTGAATGCGCAAAGCGCGGCGTGCGACTTTATCCTCATAGGCCGGACCAATGCCACGACCCGTGGTACCAATCTTTGCATCACCTCGACGCGCTTCGCGAGCCTGATCCAGTGCAACGTGATAAGGCAGGATCAAGGGACAAGCCTCTGAGATCTGTAAGCGTGAACGCACATCAATCCCTGCAGCCTCAAGCTCAGCGATTTCCTTGAGCAACGCCTCAGGAGAAAGCACAACGCCGTTACCGATGTAGCAGGTGACGTGAGGATGCATGATGCCAGAGGGGATCAGACGCAAAATTGTTTTTTTGCCATTAATCCACAAGGTATGACCCGCATTGTGGCCGCCCTGGAAACGCACCACACCATGGGCTGACTCGGCAAGCCAGTCAACAATCTTGCCTTTGCCTTCATCGCCCCACTGGGTACCAATCACTACAATATTCTTGCTCATATCGCGTTCAAAAAAGCCATTCAAAATCGGAGAACATCCGTCCCCACAACCCAACATCAACCATTCAGTTGATAGATGGGAGCCTATGCAACGTTAGGAAACTGCTTTGACAATCCACTGACCGCTTGACACAACCAGCTCACGGTCAAATACAAACTCATCATGTGTTACTTGCTCACCAGGAAACACCTGAACAACAATCTCACCGGCCAGACGTAAGGCATTGACCACCTCGCGCAACTGCACATCCTGAACAGCCGGGGCTCGAATCGCACCCGAAGGCTGCGCGGCTGACAAACCCGCTGCAAGTTTGCGCAGATCAAGGCTAAAGCCAGTCGCAGGACGCGCACGACCAAACGCCCGGCTGACATTGTCATAACGCCCACCTTGCACTAGTGCGTCATGCCAACCCTCTGCATAAATCGAAAAAGTCACACCAGAGTGATAACCGTAGGTACCTACATCGGCCAGATCCACGCCCACCGACACATCATCTAACGCAGAAAGTAATTCCTGCAGTGCATCGAGTGCCTCGACCACGCCTCCAATCGCAGGTAAAAGTTTACGCGCGCGATCAATAACTGAAGCGTCACCATACAAAAGTGGCAAGCAGGCCAAAGACTGCACTGTGGACCATTGCAATGCCTCATCACCCGCTGCTAGCAAGTGAATACCTGGCAAGTCCTTGTCGCGTAACAAGGCCATGATTTCATCGGCCCGTGCGGCCGCGGCAGGGTCAGAGTCAATCAGCGCACGCACTAATCCTGCATGACACAAGTCCAGACGCACTGACTGCACACCTGCCAGGCGAGTACTCGCCAATGCGAGACGGATAATTTCAAGATCAGCCTCGATGCCGGCATGACCAAAAATCTCTGCACCGATCTGCAGGAGCTCGCGGCTCGACAGGAGTCCGGCAGGACGGGCATGCAATACCGGGCCACAATAACAAAGCCTGGTCACCCCGGCGCGATTCAGTAAGTGTGCATCAATCCGGGTGACCTGGGGGGTCATGTCAGCGCGAATACCCAGTGTGCGACCCGACAACTGGTCAACCAGCTTGCTCGTGCGCAAACTCAGATCGCTACCGCAGCCCGATAACAAGGACTCAATATATTCAACAAGCGGAGGGGCGACTAACTCGAACCCGTAGGTGCGAAACAGATCCAGCAGGCTGCGACGCAGTTCTTCAATACGTCTAGCCTCTGCGGGCAACATATCAGCCAGACTTTCTGGGAGAAGCCAGTTGCCTTTCATGATCGCACGGTGAAAAAGAAAGATTTCATCAGGAATGTTGAGTCAATCAAAACAAAGATGAGACGCAAAGAATAAATCCAGCTAAAAAGTCTGATCTGGATAAAAACAAATGCGTCGCCCAAACAAAAAGCGGCTTGGGGCGTAAGCCCGGCAAGCCGCCAGAACAATCGTTAAAGCTTACAGCGCATTATACAGATTCTGTGACAGGTGTTGAGCCTGTCACAAACCTGTTATTTACCAGTGGAAGATTTCAGATATTTGAAGAAATCTGAGCTTGGATCCACAACCATCAGGTCACCAGCCTTGCCAAAGGCAGCGCGATAACCCTCCAGACTCTTGTAAAAACTGTAAAAACCAAGATCTTCGCCATAGGCTTTTGCATAGAGTCCTGCAGCTTTGGCGTCGCCCTCACCCATAATTGCCTGGGCTCGACCGTAAGCCTCAGCCAGAATTTCCTCGCGCTGGCGATCTGCCTCGGCACGGATTTTCTCGCCTTCAGCGGCTCCAATCGAGCGCATTTCATTGGCAACACGCAGGCGTTCCGACTCCATACGCCGGTAAACCGACTCAGAAATTTCAGGTGCAAACTCAATACGCTTTAAGCGCACATCAATCACCTCAATACCGAAAGGTTCAGCGCGCTTGATTACGTTAGTCAGCACCTCATCCATAATGACCTTACGCTCGAGCGAGACAACATCCTTGACCGTTCGAATGTTGACAGAGGCATTGAGCGCATCGCGAATCTGAGCTTGCAGACGTTCGCGCGCAGCGCGTTCATTACCACCAAAAGTAACGTAATACAGACGGGGATCAACAATACGCCATTTCACAAAGGAGTCGATCAGCAAGTTCTTCTTTTCAGAAGTCTGAATGCGTTCCGCTTCTTGTGTGTCGATGGTCAAGAGTCTCTTGTCCAAGGTGACGATATTTTGAAAAGGTGGCGGCAGCTTGAAATACAAGCCCGGCTCAGAAACAACCTTTTTGACTTCACCCAAAGCAAATACCAGAGCAAAATCACGCTCACGCACGATAAAAACTGAAGAAGACAATACGCCCACTAAAACGAGCAGGGCAATCATCAGAGGTAATAAACGTTTCATAATATGCCCTCCTTAGCGGTTGCCGCGATCACGCGTCAACGTATTAGCCGATCCACTCGCAGCTGCGCCAGGACGTACAGTCGAGCTGGGCATTACTGGTGGATTAACAACTGGCGCTTGGGGCGCTACAACGCTGGAGACAGACTTACCTGCATCTTGCGCGGTTTGCTGCATAATTTTGTCTAACGGCAGATACAGCATATTGTTTGAACCGCGCGTGTCAACCAGAACTTTGCTTGCATTGGCATACATTTGCTGCATCGTTTCGAGATACATACGCTCGCGGATCACCAGTGGTGACTTACGGTACTCCGTCAACACGCTGCCAAAACGGGCAACATCACCCACGGCATTACCGACGACCTTCGCGCGATAGCCTTCTGCTTGCTCAAGTAAGCGCGATGCCTGACCGCTCGCCATTGGCACAATCTGATTACGATACGCCTGCCCTTCGTTGACCTGACGCTCACGGTCCTGACCAGCTTTAACCGCATCATCAAAGGCTGCCTGAACCTGTTCAGGTGGCTGGACGTTTTGGATCGCGACACTGCTGACCTGAACGCCTGTTTGATAACGATCCAGAATCTGCTGCATCAGCTTTTGCACATCAATTGCGACCGCAGTGCGCCCCTCGTACAGGACAAAATCCATTTTGCGGGTACCAACGATCTCACGCATGGAAGCCTGTGCAACCTGGCGCACTGACTCATCGGGGTCTTTGGTTTTAAACAAATATTCTGGAGCGCCATCGGCACGCAAACGGTATTGAACGACAAACTGTACGTCAACGATATTCTCATCATCCGTCAGCATCAGGGCCTCAGGCAGCACGCGATTACGCGCGTTGCCGCGAAAACCAACCTCAAAGGTTCGTAACTGAGACAAATTAACAATCTCATTACTCTGAATCGGATACGGCAGACGCCACTGAAAACCGGCCTGAGCGGTGCTCTTATAGCGACCAAACTGCGTGACCACAGCAACCTGCCCTTCCTGAACAATAAAAAACCCGCTCGCCAACCACAGCACAATACCTGCAGCAACAATGACGCCCAGCCCAATACGGGATTGCCTGGGTGTCGGTCCTGAGGGGCCTTGCTGGTGAGATGGACGAGGTGAATTATTTTGACCACCACCTTGATTGCGACCAAACAAGCTACCGAGGCGCTGATTGAAATCACGCCAAACCTGATCTAAATCAGGCGGTCCATTACCCTGAGGCGGACGCTTGGGTGGTTCGTTATTATTTTTAGGCGGCTCTGAGCCGTTGGAGCCTCGGCCCCAACCTGGTTCATTCAGGTTGAATATCTTGGAGAGTAATCTCATTATTTTCCGGTATTAAAGCAAACTGACTAATTGCACTGCGCAAACCATCTAATCCTGAGCGCGTTTGGGCGCTCACAAAGACACGACAAATCGTACCATGTGCGTCTTGCTCCACACGTGGCTCAAGTCCTGCCAGATCGATCTTGTTATAGACCAGGATCCGGGGAATATCGGCAGCACCAATATCTACCAAGACTTTGTCTACCTCGGCGATTTGCTCATCACGTTGGGGGCTGGAGGCATCCACCACGTGTAGCAACAAATCAGCGTGAATGGCTTCTTCGAGGGTCGCACGGAAGGCAGCGATCAGTGTATGCGGTAAATCGCGAATAAAACCCACAGTATCTGAAAGGGTAATTTGTCCGGCCCCCTCTATCCAGACGCGTCGGGTGGTCGTATCCAAGGTCGCAAACAACTGATCCGCGGCATAAGCGCCGGCCCGTGTCATTGAATTAAACAGCGTGGATTTACCCGCATTGGTGTAACCCACCAACGAGACAGACATCATGCCACCGCGGGCACGCGAGCGACGCTGGGTCGTTCGCTGACGCTGAACCCGCTCAAGCCGTTCGCGCAGTAGGCGGACCTTCCCACCAATCATGCGTTTATCCATTTCCAGCTGGGACTCACCTGGTCCGCGCATACCAATACCACCGCGCTGACGTTCAAGGTGAGACCACATCCTGGTCAGACGTGTCGTGAGGTGTTGCAACTGCGCCAGTTCAACCTGTAATTTGCCTTCGTGGCTTTTTGCACGCAATGCAAAAATATCCAGAATCAGGGCAACACGATCAACCACGCGCAAATTAAGCTGGCGCTCAAGATTTCGTTGTTGTGCAGGAGATAAGGGCTGATCAAACAGCACCACTTCAGCATCTGTCGCCTGAGCCAGTAAAACCGCCTCTTCGAGCTTTCCGGTACCAATGAAATACGCAGCATCAGGACGCGAGCGTTTCGCAGTGAGCGTAGCAACGATCTCTGCGCCTGCGCCTTTTGCCAACATGGCGAACTCTTCAGCATGCGCGGGATGATCAGGCGCACCGAGGTCAACACTTATTATCAGTGCGCGCATGATTGCGTCAATCTCTCAGTATTTTTATACAAATCTATTTTGACTTAAAAAATTAATGAATCAGACAAATGAAAAATCAAACACACGAAAAATCAAATAAACACGCCCGCCAAAACAGGGTGTTCTGGCGGGCGCGAAACTATTCGGTTGAAATTATTCAGCAGCAGCCTCAACACCGGTATCAGACGCTGGCAGTGTGACTGCACGTGCTGGTACGACGGTAGAGATGGCGTGTTTGTAGACCATTTGTGTAACGGTGTTACGCAATAGGACTACATATTGGTCAAATGACTCAACTTGACCCTGAAGTTTGATCCCGTTTACCAGATAAATAGACACTGGTATGTGCTCTTTACGCAAAGCGTTTAAGAAAGGATCTTGCAAAGTTTGCCCTTTATTGCTCATTGGCAGGCTCCATATGTTGTTGTTAACGAATGTATTGAGTTCCAATACATCCAATACTCGTACTCTACAGGGTTTTCCCGAGGTGCGCTAGGGATTGAAACACTTGCTTACCAAATAAATTTAGATAACAAACTTTAAATCGAAGCAAGAATTTCCCTGCAAGCGCTAACCAATTGCGCACACTGCTCCTCTGTACCGATCGTAATACGCAGAAAATCGGAGATACGCGCGGGTGATTTGAAATGTCGAACGATGATGTGACGTGCACGCAAAGCCGCGGCCAATTGTTCACCTGACAATTTCGGACAACGTGTAAAAATAAAATTCGCTTGTGAAGGCAAAACCTCGAACCCGAGGGCAGCCAAATCCTTAGACAACTGTTCACGTGAGTGAATCACAGCTCGACGCGACTGATCAAAATGCGCCACATCTTCCATCGCAGCAATCGCACCAGCCTGAGCAAGCCGATCCAGCGGGTAGGAATTGAAACTGTTTTTAACGCGATCCAGACCCTGGATCAAATCTGGATGTCCGAGCGCATACCCTACGCGCAACCCTGCAAGCGAACGAGATTTGGACAGCGTGTGTACAACCAGCAAATTAGGATATTTATTTACCAGTGATGCCGCGGTCACTGCGCCAAAATAAACATACGCCTCGTCGATCACAACGACGATATCCGGATTCGCCGCAACGACCGTCTCAATTAAATCAAGCGGATGCCCGCGACCCGTCGGTGCGTTGGGATTTGGAAAAATAATCCCACCGATTTTACCTGCGGCTTGAGGCATGTAATCCGTCAGACGGATACACAAATCATCATCTAGGGGAATAGTTTTATATTCAATTTCATACAACCCGCAGTAGACCGGATAAAAACTGTAGCTAATATCCGGAAAGATGAGCGGCGCATCCTGTTTAAGCAACGCATGAAACACGTGCGCAAGCACTTCGTCTGAACCATTACCAACAAATATATGTTCAGGCTTTAAATCGAAATTTTTAGCAATCGACTCCCGCAAAGCCTGGGCCGTTGGATCAGGGTATAGTCTCAAACTGTCATTATTCGCAGCAGCAATCGCCTCAATGACTCGGGGCGATGGTCCATAGGGATGCTCATTGGTGTTGAGTTTGATCAGATTCTGCACCCGCGGCTGTTCGCCCGGCACATAAGGATCGAGTTGACCAACCAGACGACTCCAGAAACGACTCATAATTTCTCGTGCAAAAACTACGCGATTTAGTTGTCCGCGTATGGATTAAATGACGATTTGAATTCAATGCGAAGTGGCGTACCTGCCAATTCAAAGGCATCGCGAAAACGCCCCTCGAGATACCGTCGATACGAATCCGGGATCGCATCGAGCGCATTTCCGTGAATGATAATCAACGGAGGATTCTGTCCACCCTGATGGGCATAACGCATCTTGGGACGGAATATACCCCTGCGTGGCGGCTGTTGTTGCTCAAGTGCAGCCTGCAGCTCGCGCGTCAGTTTAGGCGTGGAAAGTTTGGCAAAGGCAGCCGCGTGTGCGGAGTTAACCGACCGTAATAAATTATTAACACCTTGGCCGCGCAAAGCGGAAATCGTGTGTACCCGAGCGAAAGACAAAAAGCGAAGTTTGCGATCAAACTCTCGCTGGATACGCTCGCGCTGATCCTCGTCCAGACCATCCCATTTATTGATGGCGACGACCAGTGCGCGACCGGTTTCAAGAATAAAGCCTGCGATGTGCGCATCCTGATCAGACACCTCATGCTGGGCATCGATCATCAGCAACACTACGTTACTGGCCTCAATAGCCTGTAAGGTTTTAATGACTGAGAATTTTTCAATCGCCTCAAAGACCTTGCCACGTTTGCGCAAACCTGCCGTGTCAATCAACGTGTATTGTTTACCGCCGCGGTCAAACTCAATCTCAATTGCATCACGCGTCGTACCTGGCATATCAAACGCAATGACGCGCTCTTCGCCAAGCAGGGTATTGATCAAGGTCGATTTGCCAACGTTTGGGCGTCCAACAATCGCGAGTTTGATGCGGTGTTCAAACGGCTCTTCGGGTACGAAAAATTCGTCTTCGCCTTTTAAGGCGTCAGCACTGGGCTCAGCGTCGTCTGCATCAAACACCTCAGGCTCAGGCTCAGGCCCAAAACCTTTAAGCGCGATTTCAATCAGATTAACAATACCCTCACCGTGCGCAGCAGAAATCGCGACCGGTTCACCTAAGCCAAGCTCATGGAACTCCGCTACGGCGCTCCCATGCAACATGCCTTCGGCTTTGTTCACACACAAAACAACTCGCTGACCGAGTTTGCGTAACAAGCGCGCAATTTCATGGTCGTGCGCATTGACACCCGCTCGCGCATCGACCAGGAAAATTACAACATCAGCTTCGGCGATCGCCTGCTGAGTCTGACGGGCCATTTGATGCAGGATGCCGTCTTTTGCGACCGGCTCAAAGCCCCCCGTATCCACACAGATAAAGGGTTTCTCGCCCACCCTGCCCTCGCCATAATGACGATCGCGGGTTAAGCCGGAAAAATCAGCCACCAACGCTGAGCGCGAACGCGTCAGGCGGTTAAAAAGGGTCGATTTGCCGACGTTCGGGCGCCCGACCAGGGCAACTACAGGTTTAAATGACACGGATTAATTCAACACTATCATGATCAAGTTGCCATCGCCTGTTTGGACGAGAACACCTTGGGTTGTTGCGAGCACCGGGGCACGAAGCGCCCCACCACCCACAGAAATTCGAGCCAGCATGCGACCGTCATCAGGAGCCATAAAATGGACAAATCCCTCAAAATCACCAACCGCTACAGCTGAACCGATCGCCGCTGGGCTCGTGACCCGACGGAAACGCAGTGCGTCTTGCTTCCACGCGACTGAACCATCCTGCAAATTAAATGCAGAAATTACATCCTGGGTATTAGGAGCATACGCGTGACGGTTATCGACAGTCATGCCCACATTACTGGAAAAGGGCTTGCTCCAGACGGGTCGCCCACCCGCTGCAATATCAAAGCAAATGATGCGTCCCTGATGCGCAACAGCACACAACAAAGGCCCCACAACGGAAGGAGAGCCAACGACATCGTTGACACGCTCAAGGTCTGTTGAGCCTTTAGGGACAGCGACTACGCCCTCCCACTGTACATCACCCGTCAAAGCGTTCACAGCCATTAACTTACCACCAGGAATGCCGCTCAACACCATCCCTTCGATCAGAGCCATCCGAGCCGGCGCGCGCAAAGCGAGCGAGGGACCTGGGCGCTGAACACTCCAGATTCGCTCACCATTCTCAGCATTGAACCCCTGGATCCGGTAGTCGCCACTACGAACAACGACCACGCCAAAACCCACTACCGGTGGAATCACAACTTCGCTACTGGCTTTGCTGCGCCACTTAACCTGACCGGTGTCGTCGAGTGCAACCACCGTACCATCGGCTGTGACCACGGCAGTGGTGGTTCCATCACTCCCTACCCCTGCAGTTAACTTTTGATCAAGTTTAGTTTTCCAGCCGACAGCACCCGAGCTCAAATCAAAGCGCCCGACACTGCCATCACTCGACGCAGCATAAACGACATCACGCACCACAGCAGGTGCAAACCCGATACCTGTCGACCCGCCAATCGCTGTTTTCCAGCCAATCTGTGCAGACAAGCCTGGCTTGTATTCAGTTAAAGGCGCAGGATCATTACGGCCATCATCGCCTGTAAAAAGACTGCAACCCGTCAATACAAACCCAGCAAACAAGACGGTCGAAAACTGGGCAAAGTGCGTCAGGCATTTAAATTGCATCATCAGGCTCCAAGCGCGTCAATTTTGAGTTTGACTACTGGAGCAAGTGGGCTTGCAGGCCCTAAAGCCTCGAGAGCCTTTTTCCAAGCATCGCGTGCCTCGGATGCTTTACCTTGAGCAGCCAGAATGTCGCCACGGCGGTCATCAAACAAACCTGCAAAGGCTGCTGGCGCATCATTAAGCTGTGCTAGTGCAGCCTCATAATCTTTCTGGTCGACCAGCAGACCGGCTAAACGAAGCTTGGCAACCGGAACCAAGGCAATGTTTTTACTTTGCGCCAACCACTCTAACTGAGCACGGGCAGCAGGAATTTGATCACGGGTTTGTAATGCTGCAGAGGCAACCAACGCTCCCCGCGCTGCGTAATCCGTCGCGGCATATTCGTCACGCAGGGTTTTCATCGCGGCATTGATACGTGCAACAGACTCATCACCCGTTTGTCGTGTGGCCTCTTCGAGTGCTTCGAAATAACCACGGGCCTGACCTGACTGGTGATTCTGGTACCACTGCCAGCCACGCCACCCACCGAGGATAATTACAGCGATCAATAATGCCGTTGAAACGAGAGTGCCGTATTTGCCCCACCATGCACGCAACTGGTCTATTTGTTCCTGCTCTTCGAGATCGTATGCCATGCTGTTTAAACCTTATCTTTCAAAAAAGCCACCAAACTGTCCAGGGGCACTTGTTGTTGCATTGCTTCTTCAGGCGCTGCTGACTGACGAAGCATTTTGACCGAAGCCACGCCCTGAGCGAGTTCATCGCCTGCAAGAATAACCGCAATCGATGCAGCACTTGCGTCAGCCCGCTTGAATTGAGACTTAAAACTTCCTGAGCCCGCATGCACAACGACTGAAATACCCTCATCACGCAACGACTCTGCCAGCACAGCGGCACGGCGCTGTGCCTCATCGCCCTGCTGCACAATATACACATCACACTCAGCGGGAGCCGTGGTCTCAGGCTGCATCTGTCCCCATAGGTCGATCAGTCTTTCCATGCCAATCGCAAAACCAACCGCTGGAGCAGGTTTACCACCGAGCAACTCGATCAAACCGTCGTAGCGACCACCACCACAAATAGTGGCTTGAGCACCTAAACTATCAGTAATCCATTCGAAAACAGTCAAATTGTAATAATCCAACCCCCGGACCATACGGGTATTGAGTTGGTATTGAATGCCCGCATCATCCAGACGTGCACAAACCGCATCAAAGTGAGTGCGCGACTCCTCACCCAGAAAATCAAATAATTTCGGTGCAGTATTGGCCATTTCCTGCATCGCAGGATTTTTAGTATCCAGTACACGTAAGGGATTGGTGTACATCCGGCGCAAGCCGTCTTCGTCGAGTACTGCTTTATGCAGCTCAAGATGGGCAATCAGGGCCTCGCGATGTGCAGCGCGTTCTGCAGCCTGTCCGAGCGAGTTGATCTCCAGACGCACATCGGTAATACCCAGCAGTTTCCAAAGACGCGCTGCCATGACAATCATCTCAGCATCGATATCAGGTCCGGCCATGCCGAGTGCCTCAACGTCGATCTGATGAAACTGACGATAACGACCACGTTGTGGCCGTTCATGACGAAAAACCGGACCCATGGCGTAGACGCGCTGCGCACGGTCATACAGCAAATTGTGCTCAATCGCAGCACGCACCATTCCAGCAGTGAACTCAGGACGCATAGTCAGCGACTCACCGTTCAGCGAATCCGTAAACGAATACATCTCTTTTTCGACGATATCGGTGACCTCGCCAATACCTCGCGTGAATAAGCGGGTGTGCTCAAGGATAGGTGTGCGCATATTGCGATACCCATAGGCATGCAACCAGTCACGCACGATACCCTCGAGCTGCTCCCATCGGGCGCTCGGACCAGGTATCGCGTCATTCATCCCGCGGATCGCGGTCACTTTAGAAAAAGTTTGTGTCATGTGTAAAAATTAAAAACTGATGCAACTTAAACGCTTAACGCAGCGCCATAACGACGCGCGACATATTGTTCAACAATGACCTGAAATTCCTGGGCAATATTTTCGCCCTTCAAGGTCACAGTTCGCTCGCCGTCAACAAAAACGGGCGCAGCCGGAACCTCACCGGTACCAGGCAGACTAATCCCCAAATCAGCGTGCCGGCTCTCGCCCGGACCATTGACCACGCAGCCCATCACGGCCACGTTCATAGACTCAACTCCAGGGTATATATTTTTCCAAACCGGCATTTGCTGGCGCAAATAAGTTTGAATCTGATCGGCTAAATCCTGAAAAACAGTACTGCTGGTTCGACCACACCCTGGGCACGCAATCACCATTGGAGTAAAAGCACGTAACCCCATGGTTTGTAAAATTTCCTGCCCGACGATGACTTCACGCGTACGATCGCCACCAGGCTCTGGTGTCAAAGAGATACGAATCGTGTCGCCAATACCTTCTTGCAGCAGCACGCTGAGCGCGGCAGTCGAGGCAACAATCCCTTTACTACCCATTCCTGCTTCTGTCAGCCCCAGGTGCAAAGGGTAATCACATCGCCCAGCCAGATCGCGATACACAGCAATCAAATCCTGCACATGGCTGACTTTGCAAGACAAAATAATCGCATCTCCCGGCAGTCCGAGTTCCTCGGCGCGCTGTGCATTACTGATAGCCGACACCACCAGTGCATCACGCATGACAGCTTGCGCATCGCGTGGGCGAGCAGACTGGCTGTTTGCATCCATCATGCGAGCGAGTAATTCATGGTCCAGGCTGCCCCAGTTCACACCGATACGCACTGGCTTGTTGTGCAGACAAGCGACCTCGATCATCTGCGCAAAATTATCATCGCGCTTTTTGCCGCCCCCCATGTTGCCAGGGTTAATACGGTATTTGGACAGTGCTTGTGCGCAATCTGGAAACTGCGTTAATAACTTGTGACCGTTGTAATGAAAATCCCCAACAAGCGGGACATTAACGCCCATGCGATCGAGTTGCTCGCGAATCGCGCTGACTTCTTTAGCTGCCTCGGGAGTATTAACGGTAATGCGCACGATCTCTGAACCTGCCAGTGCAAGCTCTTTGACTTGAATCGCTGTCGCGATCGCATCTGCCGTATCAGTATTGGTCATGGATTGGACCAATACAGGGGCACCGCCCCCGACCGTGACGCGATGACCCGCCCAGCTGATCTTGACAGCGCGCGTGCTGTGCCTGGCGAAAGGTCCCAGCGCACTGTCTGCTTGCTCACCGACACGGGTCATTTAACTGCCCCAAGCATCCAGGCAGGGATCCAACTCGCAGGGAAAATACCCTGCCAAATCGCGATCCCAAGCGCGGCAACCACAACACACAAGATAATCAATATCCAGACAGAGTTACCCAGGGTCGTATTATGTTTTTCAGCATGATGCGCACCCAGTGTGCGTGTGGAGGTATGCGCGGCGATCCCGCCACTCACCTGACCGATATAGGGCTGCAATACATTTTCAATCGCTTTGGAATCAACGCCAAGCAGACGAGCGTAGTTTTTAACCAGCGCTTTGAGCGCCAAACCTCGGGGCAAACTATCAAAGCGCTCTGCTTCAAGTGCCTCAATGTGCTTTGGGGAGAATTTAAGTCGAGTCGATACATCAGCAATCGACAGGCCTTGCGCGACACGCAATGCCCGCAGCGATCCAGCAGTGGTAATCAGCTCGCTCGGCGCCGGAGGAGACTCGCTTTTTAAAGGGCTCAATAAATCTATCTCGCTCATGCACGGAGCTCCTTGATGGGTATCGATTTTTGCGCGGCCATTTTTTCGCTCAACCGTGTCCGGTCACGCACCTCGCCGGCCAACTGACCGCAGGCAGCATCAATATCATCCCCACGCGTTTTACGTACGGTGGTGACAATCCCGGCATCCACCAGATGCTGGGAAAAAATCCTGATGCGTGCGGCAGTTGAACGCTGCAAACCAGAGCCAGGGAAAGGGTTAAAAGGAATCAGATTAAATTTGCAATGCAGGCGGCGGGCGATCTGGATCAACTCTCGCGCATGCTGATCGGTATCGTTCACCCCATCAAGCATGACATATTCAAAAGTAATAAAGTCGCGCGGAGCAAACTTCAAGTAACGCTCACAGGCAGCGAGCAATTCCTCGAGTGGGTATTTTTTGTTGAGGGGAACCAGCTGATCACGCAACGCGTCATTTGGCGCATGTAATGAGACGGCCAGTGCGACAGGGCAATCCTGCGAAAGTCTGTCCATCATGGGCACAACGCCTGAGGTAGAGACCGTCACACGGCGGCGCGACAAACCATACGCATTGTCATCGAGCATCAGTTTGACCGCTGCCACCACTGGCTCGTAATTCAGCAGGGGCTCGCCCATTCCCATCATCACAACGTTGCTGATGACGCGCGGGTCTGCACTGGACTCGGTCAACACGCCAGGTTCCGCGCTCAAACGCGCTGAAGCCTGATCCTGCATCAATTCGCGACGCGCCCACCATAACTGCCCAATGATCTCGGCGGTAGTGAGGTTGCGGTTGAAACCCTGATGTCCGGTTGAACAAAACCTGCAGGCAACGTTACATCCAGCCTGGCTGGAAATACACAGCGTGCCGCGGTCGTCTTCGGGTATAAAAACAGACTCGATCGCATTGCCCTGGCCGACATCAAACAGCCATTTACGCGTGCCATCGGTTGAGCGCTGCTGTGTCAGAACAGGCGAAGCCTGCACGACACAGTGTTGGCTGAGTTGCGCGCGAAACTCGCGCGCCAGATCAGTCATTTCATCAAACTGGCTCACACCACGCTGATGCACCCATTTTTGCAACTGCCGGGCACGAAAAGGCTTGCCCCCCCACTGCCCAACTAGTTGGGTCAGTGCAGTGGCATCAAGCCCAAGCAAATTGATCGGTTCAGGGTGCATGCGAGTATCAATGCATTAAATAACGCAGCGAGTGAGGCGGGATGCTTCACGAGCCAGTCAGCCAGATTAACGGCTGTGAATGCTGATTTCTGGGAAGAAAAATGCGATTTCAACTGCTGCAGTTTCTGGAGCGTCTGAGCCATGAACAGCATTAGCATCAATGCTTTCAGCGAAATCAGCACGGATAGTGCCTTTTTCTGCTTTCTTAGGATCGGTTGCGCCCATCAGATCGCGGTTTTTCATGATGGCGTTTTCGCCTTCGAGAGCCTGAACGAACACAGGACCGGAAATCATGAAATCAACCAGGTCCTTGAAAAAAGGACGTGCGCTGTGCACAGCGTAGAAACGCTCTGCGTCAGCACGTGACAGCTGGCGCAATTGCGCAGCGATGACTTTCAGACCAGCGCCTTCAAAACGGGCAACGATCTGACCAATGACATTTTTTGCAACTGCGTCGGGCTTGATGATCGACAGGGTACGTTCGACTGACATGTAAAACTCCAATAATTCTCAATAAAAACAGGGACTTTGGTGTAATTCACCACAGCCCAGCATTCTAGCACGCCACATTCATCCACAACACTCTAAAATAGAGGGCTTTTACTGCCCTTCAGGCCGCCCCCGATTTGGGGGTTGCGGCCAGCACAACCCGCGGATACACAGATGAATCAGCCGATTACCCCACAAGACGGTGAGCTTTCCAAAAGCTTTGAACCAGCAGAACTCGAGTCACATTGGTACAAAGAATGGGATCGCCGCGGGCTGTTTACTGCCGGCCAGCACGTTCAGGCCGCGGCCAGTGCAGGCGCAGGTACTGCAACGCCGACCTACGCGATCCAGTTCCCTCCGCCAAACGTGACGGGCACCCTGCACATGGGCCATGCCTTTAACCAGACGATTATGGATGGCCTGATTCGCTATCACCGGATGTCAGGCGACGACACGGTATTCATCCCAGGCACCGATCACGCCGGTATCGCCACGCAGATCGTGGTTGAGCGCCAGCTTGATGCACAAAAAATCTCCCGCCATGATCTCGGTCGTCCCAAGTTCCTCGAAAAGGTCTGGGAATGGAAAGAGCTCTCGGGCAACACTATCACCAGCCAGGTCAGACGTCTTGGCGCCTCAGCAGACTGGCCACGCGAATATTTCACCATGGATGCGCAAATGTCTGCCGGCGTGGTTGAAACCTTTGTCCGCCTGCATAAACAAGGTCTGATTTATCGCGGCAAACGCCTAGTGAACTGGGACCCCAAACTATTAACAGCGGTCTCAGATCTCGAAGTACAGTCCGTCGAGACAGATGGCCACCTCTGGCATATTCGTTATCCGTTTGTAAACGGTCCGGAGACTATTACCCACCCCGATGGCACGACAGAAGTCATCTCCGGCATGACGATCGCCACCACGCGACCTGAAACCATGCTGGCCGATGGAGCACTCTGCGTACATCCTGAGGACACCCGTTACAGTCACCTGATCGGAAAAATGGTCGACCTGCCTTTGTGCGACCGACAAATCCCTATCATCGCCGACGACTTTGTAGACAAGGACTTCGGGACCGGCTGCGTCAAAATCACCGGCGCACACGATTTCAACGACTATGCGTGCGCGATGCGTCACGGTTTACCTCTGATCGTAATTTTTACGCTCGACGCCCATATTAACGATCAAGGTCCGGAGCAATTCCGTGGGCTGGAGCGTTTTGAGGCCCGCAAGGCTGTGGTGGCCGAATTGGAGCAAAAAGGCTTCATGGTCAAAATCGACGCACACAAAATGATGCAACCCCGTGGCGATCGCACCGGTGTTGTGCTTGAACCCATGCTCACCGACCAATGGTTTGTTGCGATGAGTAAGCCTGCACCCGCTGACACACTGCATCCAGGCAAAAGCATCACTGAAGTCGCGCTCGACGTTGTAGCAAAAGGCGATATCCAGTTCTATCCGCAGAACTGGACCACGACCTACAACCAGTGGCTCGAAAACATTCAAGACTGGTGTATTTCCCGTCAGCTCTGGTGGGGTCATCAAATCCCCGCCTGGTACGCCGAGGACGGCCAGGTGTTTGTGGCACATACCGAAGAAGAAGCCCAGGCTCAAGCGAAAGCCGCTGGCGTTACGGGTCCGCTGAACCGCGATCCCGATGTGCTTGACACCTGGTTCTCATCTGCGCTGGTTCCCTTCACTACGCTTGGCTGGCCCGAGCAGACCGAGGACCTCAAGCGCTACCTCCCCTCCAGCGTGCTAGTGACGGGTTTTGACATTATTTTCTTCTGGGTCGCCCGGATGGTCATGATGACCACGCACTTGACCGGTCAAGTGCCTTTCAAGCATGTCTACGTGCATGGACTGATCCGGGATGCTGAAGGCCAGAAAATGAGTAAGTCCAAGGGCAATACGCTGGACCCAGTTGACCTGATCGACGGTGTGGACCTGGAAAGCCTGGTGGCCAAGCGTACCTTTGGTTTAATGAATCCGAAACAAGCCGGTGTGATTGAAAAATCAACCCGCAAACAATTCCCTGAGGGAATCCCTGCTTTCGGCGCAGATGCCTTACGCTTCACTATGTCGGCCTACGCAACGCTCGGTCGCAACATCAACTTTGATCTGAAGCGCTGCGAAGGCTATCGCAATTTTTGCAATAAATTATGGAACGCCACACGTTTTGTGCTGATGAATACCGAAGGCCACGATCTGGCTGAAGTCGACGCATCCGCGCAAAGCTTTGTGGACAAGTGGATCATCAGCAAACTCCAGCAACTCGAACTCGATGTCGCCAAGGGTTTTGCGGATTATCGCTTTGACAACATCGCCAACGCCCTCTATCACTTTGTGTGGGACGAATACTGCGACTGGTATGTTGAACTTGCAAAAGTCCAGATCCAGAACGGCACACCCGAGCAGCAGCGCGCCACGCGTCGCACGCTCATACGTGTGCTCGAAGCCTGCCTGCGCTTACTCCACCCCATCATGCCCTTTATCACCGAAGAGCTGTGGCAAAAAGTTTCACTGGTTGCGGGTAAACGCTCTGCCGATCAGGAGGCCAGCATTTCTGTTCAGCCATTTCCGCGTGCAAATCTGGAAGCGATTAATGCAGAGGCGTGCGCACAAGTCGACCTGCTTAAAGGTCAAGTCGAGGCTGTGCGTGCCTTACGTGGCGAAATGAATTTGTCACCTGCAGTACGTGCCCCGCTTTTTGCTCAGGGCCCAAAAGAAATGCTGCAGCAACACGCAGCCTATCTTGCGGCCTTAGCAAAACTCGCCTCGGTCGAAGTCGTCGACACACTGGCCGACGATGGCTCTCCCGTGCAAATCGTGGGGGATACGAGACTGATGCTGAAAGTTGAAATCGATATTGCGGCTGAAAAATCACGCCTAGACAAAGAGATCGCCCGACTCGAAGGTGAGATCAACAAAACGACAGCTAAGCTATCGAACGAGTCTTTTGTCGCGCGTGCGCCCGCTGCCGTGGTTGAACAGGAAAAACTGCGCGCAGCACAATTTAGTGAAACACTTGAAAAGGTAAAAGCTCAGCGCGTGCGACTAAATTAAGTGATGGTGGTCATGTATACGTAACGGGACGCTTAACAAAATGAAAATTTTAGTTATTGGAGCCGGTTTTTCAGGTGCCACAATTGCCAGAGAACTTGCGGAACACGGGCATACCGTTACGGTTATAGAAAAAAGAGCACATATTGGTGGCAATGCGTTTGACTATTTAAATGAATACGGAATTCGAATACATAAATATGGTCCTCATTTGTTTCACACATCAAACAAAGAGGTTTTTGAATGGACCTCTAAGTTTACGAATTGGATTCCGTATAAACATAAAGTAAAAGCCCTACTTGCCGATGGAACCTTAGTTACCCTCCCCCCAAACAAGGAAACTGCTGAAAAAGTTGGGGCTGAGAACATCATCGATATTTTTTATCGCCCCTATTCGAAGAAGATGTGGGGAGTTGATATGGAAGAACTAGATCCGGATATTTTTAATCGAGTAAAAATACGAGAGGACATGAATGAATTTTATTTTCCAGATGACCTCTTTCAGTTTTTACCTGCTGATGGGTACACGCAGCTGATTGAAAATATATTTAAACATCCTTTAATTAATATTTCACTCAACACCCCCTATGCACCTGGCATAGAAAATCAATACGATCATACGTTTAACTCAATGCCTATTGACGAGTTCTTTCAGTATCGATTTGGTCAATTACCCTACCGCTCAATCAAATTTCATACAAAAACAATTGCTGTGCCATCGGTCTTTCCTGTAAGCGTCATTAACTTTACGCATAAAGAACCTTTTACAAGAGCAACTGAGTGGAAAAATTTTCCTGGTCATGGCACGCATTCAGGTTTTACTTCAATTACCGTCGAAGAACCCTGTGATTTTATTGATAATGAATTCGAACGGTACTATCCAGTGAAAGATATCCAAGGCCACAACAAGGCTCTTTATAAAAAATATCAGAATATCATTCCTAGCAAAATGACTTTTATTGGTAGGTGTGGTCTCTATGCATATCTTGATATGCATCAAGCAATAAGCTCCGCCTTAAAGATCACAAAAGACTTTATTGATAACGCTAAAAGTTAGTCTCAACGAATTAAACATAAAAATGAATAATCCAATCCATAAAAAAAAGATTTTATTAATTCAATGGAGCGGCTCTAACTATGACTCCTTGAGACACCTACAGGATCTACTAGGCACTCAATTTCAAACGCTTGGGTTTGAAATTGAAAAACTTGCTTTAAATGATCCGCAATTTATAGACATTCTGATTAATTTTTTGCAATCCAAAGAAATATATTTTGCAATGGGATTTTCAGGTGTCGGGGTAGATGTATATGACAGTAATAAACAATTAATCTGGGAAGCCTTTAAGACACCATTTTTTAATTGGTGCTGCGATCATCCTTGTTATTTTCCCGCACGTCATCAACTAAGCAGCCCGTGGGTAATTCACGGATTTGTATTTCCAGATCACGCAAGATATTCCAATGACTTTTTTAATGCGAATGGAATAACTTTCCAAGCCCATCTGGGCGCTCCCGTAAAGAAGCCTGCAGCACAGATGAACGTTGCTCTAAAAAATAGAAACAACAAAATAATCTATGCAAAAAGCGGCACAGATATTGATGCCATTGAAAAGAAATGGCTAACAATGCCTGAATCAATCAGAAAAATTTTATTTTCTGCTAAAGAAGAATTGCAATATCAGAGTACCGAAAATGCATTTGAAGTCATCAAGCGTTTGGCTGATGAAGAAAATATATTCTTATCGCCCAACAATGCTTTTGCTTTGAATATTATTAGAGAAATTGATATCTACATTCGAGGCTGGCGTGCAAATTTAGCGATAAAGTCTTTGTTGAACTATCCAGTTGACGTTTATGGTAATGGGTGGGATCACATGAATGTGTCACAATCAAAAGGCGCCACTTTTCATGGTGCTTTGGATTTGGCATCACTTCTCAACATATTTCCCAATTACTTAGGTTGTCTATCCATTAATCCTTTTATCGAGGATTCAGTTCATGATCGCGTGTTCTACGCACTCGCAGAAAACGTTGTTCCTTTAAGTGATCAAAACAGATTTTCTATCACTCACTTACCCTTGCTTCAGAAATATTCATTTAAGTTCAATCAAGAATCAATCATTTCTTCGGTAGAGCAGCTGTTAGAAAATCCATCCAATGCCTTAGAACTCACCCATTCGACGCAAGTAAAACTAGAAGAAAAATTTTCTCTGGACTCTTCGGCAAAAAAAATAATTGAATTTGTTTCACACATGAAATTTAACTTCAAGCGATTTGAATAGTTAATTTTTATGTGGCGCGTCTGATAGCGCCTCAATTATTTCATTTTCAAGGCAGTCAAAAACCGCTCGTCTGATGCAGTCAACAGCCCATTGCTTCGCGCCTGTTCGAGCAAATCAGGACGCTTTTCATGCGTCAGCATCAGTGACTGCTCACGACGCCAGCGCGCAATGTGGGCATGATTGCCAGACAACAACACCCCAGGCACAGCACAACCACCCAGGTTTTCTGGACGCGTAAAGTGTGGACTATCGAGTAAACCTGACAGGGAGTCTTGAAAAGAATCCTGAAGCGATGAGTCACCATGATTCAGCGTGCCTGGCATCAGTCTGACTGCCGCATCAATCATCGCGATGGCGGCAATCTCTCCACCGGACAAAACAAAGTCACCCAGAGACCATTGCTCATCAACGTATTGATCGATAAAACGCTGATCAACACCCTCATAACGTCCGCAAACAAATGTCGCACCAGCAGAAGACTCAGCCAGACGATTTGCAACAGCCTGTGTAAAAGGTTTCCCCGTAGGCGAAAGCAGCACCACAGGTGCGTCAGGTAGTTGCTCGCGTGCCCGATCATCGCGTATCGCAGAAACGGACTGGATTAAAGGTTCGGCCATCATGACCATGCCCGGGCCACCGCCGTAAGGACGATCGTCTACGGTACGATGCGTATCCGTTGTGAAATCTCGGGGGTTCCAGGTCTTCAGGGACCAGATGCCTTGTTTATGGGCGCGACCGGTGACACCTGCATCACGCACGACACTAAACATATCCGGAAATAAGCTGATCGCGTCGATACGCATAATCAGTGCTTAAAAATCGAGCGGCCAGTCGGTATCTATCCGGCGAGCAGCAATATCGACATGCTGCACATGTGCAGCGACAAAGGGTACCAAGACCTCTTGTTGACGACCTTTTTCATCGAGCACGGGAGAAAGTTCAGTTTGACCCGCTGCAGCGCTCAATCGAAGAACACGCAATAAGGCGTGCGCACTGTTGTCAATCACCTCTGCAACCTGCCCGATTAAGACAGAATGAGCAGGAGATGCTGCTGCGGTTTCTGCTGGATTGATTGCTACTGTTGAAGTCTCAACATCAGCCTGGCCATAAACCATGCAGCCTACCAGATCTACCCAATAGTATTCATCACCCTTGGCAGCGGGGAAGTCCTTGCGAGAAACATGCACGGTATAGCCACGCATACTCTCTGCCACATCACGATCACCGACACCCTCAAGATCAGCCACGACAGTCGCACCCTGAGGGCGAACTTGTTTAACGGCATGAGGATGCATCATGGGCTTCCATGCTGCGCTAGGTGAAACACCAACTGCCGCCTTTGCACTGAAGTGCGCAGGAGGAGCGGGCGAACATAACCACCAAATAGGTGCAGCGCGCAGAACTTCGGCTTGCGCCGAATGCGGTTGCACTTTAACCCAACCACGAATGCCATAGGCTGAAACGATGCGACCCAGTTCGATCAGATCATCTGGCGCTGTTAAAGCGCCTTTACCAGCCATGGCTATACCGGAGTCCGGAAAAAATCAATTAAGCTGTAACGGCAGCTTTTGCTGAGTAGTCTTTAACCAGGCGGGCAACCGCTGGAGACAACTGAGCACCGACGCTTGTCCAGTAATGGACGCGGTCGAGAGCAATGCGAAGATTTTCTACGTGCTCACTGCCGACTGGGTTGTAAAACCCAACACGCTCAATGAAGCGGCCGTCACGACGATCACGGGAATCGGTTGCAACGAGGTTATAGAAAGGACGTTTCTTGGAGCCACCACGGGCCAGACGAATCACCACCATAGTAGGTAATCCCTTTAAAAAGATTCAGTAAAGCCTACGAGTATAGCACTATTACGTAGGCATCGAAACTGCTTTGAACGATTAATTGATAAGAAGCAGGTAAAACAACACACTCTGACGTCTGACTAACGACGTCTGAGGTAGTGCACCACACGACCACCCTCCTCGACCTGGATCAGCAATTCATTACCGGTCTGTCGACAAAAAGCCTGAAAATCGCGAAACGCACCACGATCCGTCGTAATAACCTGCAATACCTCGCCGGTTGCCATGACAGCCAGCGCTTTTTTTGCCTTCAAGATCGGCAACGGGCACGCCAAACCGGTCGCGTCTACGGCGTGCTGATGCTCTGGATGCTCAGATTTCACCATGCCAGCCGACTCAGCCACGCGACTCAACCCAGGCAGCCACTGCTGCCAAAGCGCCCGGCAGCGCGGCCAGGTCTGTACCGCCACCCATAGCCATATCAGGACGACCACCGCCCTTGCCACCAATCTGGCCGGCTACAAAACCCACCAGATCACCTGCCTTAACTTTAGTGGCTACGTCGGTGGTCACGCCACCCACCAGGCTAATTTTTCCATCGGCAGAACGCGCGGCAAGCAAAACAACGGCCGACTTGAGGTGGTCTTTGAGCTGATCGACCATGGAGCGCAGATCTTTCGGGTCAACGCCCTGCACTTCAGTCACTAACAACTTAAAACCAGCAGCGGTCGTAACAGCTTGATCTGTCAAAGCATTACCAGCACTTGACGCTAGTTTTGCGCGCGCCTGCTCGAGTTCTTTTTCAAGCGCTTTCATCTGATCCTGCATGAGAGCGATACGCTCGGGCAGCTCAGCCGTCTGTGTTTTGAGGGCTGCGGCAGCGCGTTGCGCCGTGGCGTTCAGATTTTGAACCCAGGCCAGCGCATTGGCACCGGTTACCGCTTCAATGCGTCGCACCCCTGCAGCGACCCCGCCCTCGGAAGTGACTTTGAATAAACCGATATCGCCCGTGCGGCTGACGTGAGTGCCACCACACAATTCGCGTGAAAAGCCGATATCCAGCACGCGAACGGTATCGCCGTATTTTTCTCCGAAAAGTGCCATCGCCCCGCCTGCAACCGCATCGTCGTAGGACATCACCTGTGCCTGCGCTTGCTGATTTGACAGCACCTGGGCATTGACGATTTGTTCAACGCGGGCAATTTCCTCGCTTGAGAGCGGCGCATCATGGGCAAAGTCAAAACGGGTTTTATCCCCGTCGACTAGCGAACCACGCTGCTGGACGTGAGCCCCCAGAACATCGCGCAGGGCCTTATGCATTAAATGGGTCGCAGAATGGTTGCGAATCGTGCGCGCGCGTTGCTCAGTATCGACAAGCGCGGTCACAGCATCCCCTACCGCTAGCTGACCCGCCTCGAGTGTTCCATGATGACCGAATACCCCAGGCTGAATTTTTTGAGTATCCAGTACTTTAAAGCTGGACTTTGGACTCGTAATCAAGCCGGTATCGCCAACCTGCCCGCCAGACTCAGCATAGAAAGGCGTGATATCCAGCACAACAATCGCATCCTGGCCGGAGGAAACCTTATCTACCGCCGTGCCACCCACATAGAGCGCCACGACTTTACCCTCAGCTTGCAACTGCTCATAGCCTTCGAATACTGTCTGAGCGCCCGAATAGCTCAGACCCTCAGCCATTTTAAATTTTCCGGAGGCGCGCGCCTGATCGCGCTGACGAGCCATGGCCACATCAAAACCGGCCAGATCAACTTCGACATTGCGTTCACGACAAATATCAGCGGTCAGATCAACAGGGAAACCATACGTGTCATACAAGGTAAAAAGTGTATTGCCGTCTAAGGTCACAGGCTGATCGGCGTTAGCCGCAGGTAATGCAGCCAGTGCAACATCCAGAATTTTCATGCCGTGTTCGAGGGTCTCGACAAAACGCTCTTCCTCCTGGCGCAAGACTTGTTCTACCCGACCAGCTGTTTTAACTAACTCAGGATAAGCCTCGCCCATCTCTTTAACCAAGTCTGCAACCAGGCGATAGAAAAATGGTTTGGTTTGACCAAGTTTGTAACCATGACGTAAAGCGCGTCGAATAATCCGGCGCAGCACATAGCCGCGACCCTCGTTACTCGGAATGACTCCATCCACAATCAAGAAGCTGCAGGCACGGATGTGGTCAGCAATCACCTTAAGTGAATTATGTGAAAGATCGTTGCAGCCGGTTTCACGTCCCGCTGCAGCAATCAGCGCAACAAACAGGTCAATTTCGTAATTCGAATGCACATGCTGAAGCACTGCGGCAATACGCTCGAGCCCCATACCCGTATCCACACAAGGTTTTGGCAGTGGCGTCATATTGCCAGCTGCATCACGCTCGAACTGCATGAAAACCAGGTTCCAGATTTCAATATAGCGATCGCCGTCTTCTTCGGGTGATCCAGGTGGGCCACCCCAGATTTCCGCGCCATGATCATAAAAAATTTCAGTACATGGACCGCACGGTCCGGTATCGCCCATGCGCCAGAAATTATCTGACTCATAACGTCCGCCCTTATTGTCACCAATGCGAATAATGCGCTCAACCGGAACGCCAACCTCTTTTTCCCAAATTGCGTAGGCTTCATCATCCTCTTGATAAACCGTGACCCAGAGTTTTTCTTTAGGCAGGTTATAGACCTCGGTCAATAAGGTCCAGGCAAAGCGGATTGCGTCGCGCTTGAAATAATCGCCAAAGCTGAAATTACCAAGCATTTCAAAAAAGGTGTGGTGACGGGCGGTATATCCTACGTTTTCAAGGTCATTATGCTTACCGCCTGCGCGCACACTTCGCTGCGAGGAAGTTGCACGCGTGTATGCACGTGAATCCTTACCAGTAAAAACATCCTTAAACTGCACCATTCCGGAGTTGGTAAACAACAGTGTCGGGTCATTGCCGGGGACCAGCGATGACGAGGACACAACGGTATGGCCCTGGGACTGAAAATACTGTAGAAATTTTTGACGGATCTCGGAGGTTTTCATCGCGCGGCTAAATATAAGAAAATGGCTAGGAATCTAGGGACAAATAGAGGGATTCTATTGATCAATTAAGCATTATAGGGGTTGGTTCACCTCAGACAAATATAGGTGCGATATTCATCGATCTCAGAGGTCTCACCTTTCCAGCGCGAAATCTGCAGCGGATTGAAACCGGCGGGGCAGAAACACCCTCCAGTCAAAGGATTTGACATATCAGCTCCGTAAGGAACCGCGCCGCAACCGTGAAAGCTGTGCCAGGAATACACCCCGCCAAACCTGGCTCCGGCACTGCGCCAGTAGCCTGACTGACAAGTCAGCAAGTCACCCAAGTCACTACGCGATACCAGTCCGTCAGCCTCACAGCCCTGTCCTGCTATGGCGATCCCCTGCAAATGTAAAAACTCTCCCGCCGAGACCCTTCCAGCCGCGCGAAGATGACCTTTGGAAGAAATGTCAGCCTGTGAAGCGATATCCTTTTGAACCTCCAGACGCCCCTCCAGACCCGTATCCCTGCGATCCTGCGTCCGAACCAAATGGGACAAATGACTGGAGTCATAAAAACTTTTAGAAACAATCGCGCCCACAGGCAAAGAAATTCTTTGCAAGCCGATTTGGTTTTGAATGTCTAGCCCAGGTCCCTTTATCCGATCGGGTTTCAGGGGATGGACACTGGCACCCACTCCCTCCATCGCAGTAAGAATATTGCCTATGCGTGTGACATCACTGGCCTGCACGCGTTGATTCCCAAGCGGCTGCGCAAAGACCAAAGCCTCAATGCGACAGCCCATTTTTTCACAATCCCCCTCTGGCGGGAGTATGTGGGTCCGGACATGATAAGGAATCGGTGGCACCACAGCAAACCCTTTGGGTAAATGACCTGCCCGGATTAACTCGGCAATCGTCGGTGCATAGATGTCTGCATAGTGCCCCGCAGCAGCGAGGTCCCCTGTTATGCCAGACATAAAGTCAGACTGGCGGCGCAACATCTGATTCATCGCTTTGTGTACCGTCAGCATCCAGACTCCTGTGGCTTGCGCAAGCGCATCATCCACTTGTCTCATCCATGCTGAGGCAGACCACATCGCGATCAGGCTCGCAATGGCGATCGCCAGAATCAATTCGAATATCGCAAAACCGTGTTCGGTACGTTGTGTAGGAATCATGCGATCAGCGAATCGTAAAAACAAAGGTATTGCGATCCCCCGACGCACACTGGGCGTCAGCCAGAATGGCGTTGTAAGACATCACTGGCTCGAGCGTTGCGTTTTTAACCATCACCGGACCCGACTGGCCAGCTATCGTGACCGTCTCGGCTATCCGTTGCAAAATCGAGGCAAGACCCGGACACGCAGCCTGATTCACATCATTGAGTGTCAAAGAAAAAGCCGCGCCACTCGCTGCACCAGATAGGGATTGTGGCGCGATAGTAATCACACCTCGCCCATTACTTCCATTACCACCCAGACCGTGTGCAACGGTTGCTCCCGGACCACTGCCGGTCACTGAAACGACGCTCGAGGAGCGCAGTGCATTCACCAGAGTTCCTGTATCGACACCACTGTACGGTGTCGCACCAAATCCATGCGTACTCGCCTTTAACCTCGCGACAAAACGCTGCATTTCTTCAGCGACACGTGGAACTTTACTTTCGATCACATAGCCCTGAATGGCAGGGATTCCGATAATCGCAATCAACATCATGATCGTTGTCACAATCGAAATTTCTATTAAAGAAAATCCAGCTTGTGCGTGTCGATCGCAGGCGACAGAGCGTTGGACCGGTGCTGGCGAAAAACCAGTCATCATCTTTTGACGAGAACAAAAACAATACCTCATGAAACCCCCTGAATTAATTGGCGTAATAAAGACTTAATCCCTGACGCAATTCCTCAAACACACGGAAATGCCAAAATCCGATACCGAGGACCACAGACAAGGAGCACAACAACAATGCCCAGCGAATCATCATTGCCTGTCTTGAAAGTTTGCCGACGGTATATACCGAGAGCCGTTCACAAGTTCGCTGCAGCCCTGCATCGAGACCGAGCGTGCGAACCATATCTGTGAAGTACCACCAGGTTTGCGCATCTATGAGGCCCGTATCTAACGCATCAATCACTTCAAAACCTGCATCAATTCGAGCCAGCATCGTTTCTACGTGCAGACCCAGCCAGGGTGCAGCGCCCAAACGTTGAATCAGCAGAGCTTCTTTTAGGCGAGCACTGATATTGCCCCGAGGCTGCAAGAGCACTGCCAACAAAGATAAAAACCGAACCGCCTGTACTACACGATAGAGTCGCCATATACCCCATCGATCTAAAACCTTTCGCACTCGACCGGTCAGATTGGGTAAAGACCACGCACAACCCAACACACCCGCCACAACAAACAGAGCGAGCACCCACCAAAACTGACGTAAATATTCGCTGGTGCGAAATAATGATTGCGTGACAGGTCCAAAATACTCAGCGGGTAACGAGGCAAAAGCCAAGGCCAAACGTTCAGCGGTAAAAAAAGGAATCAGCATCAGCGAAGTCAGCGCCACACACACGCTCAACAGCCCGACGAGAATCGTCTGCAAAAACGCCTGTCGTGCAGCATCAACGACTTTGACGACCGTGGATAACTGACGCAGCGTTTGAATCAGGGCACCAGCACCTGCATACTGAGCCGCCTGAATCGCGACTAAATCCTCTAGTGGAAACGACGCATACCAGGTAGAAAATAAATCGCCACCGACCTTCGGGAACCGCTCTGCCCAATTTGCACTCAGTCGTCCCCTCACACTGCTGGTCGAATAACGTTTGGCATCATCCTGAAAAATATTGAGTAATGTTTTAGTACCTGCGGTTGCACTGATCAGATCCGATAAATAATCGAAATAATCAGCGCGTTGCGCTTTAAATTGCCAGGCAGCGTAACGCAACCGAATCGATGTCCAGCATTTCAATAACCGCGTTTGGGATGCTGTCCAAAAAGATAGATCAAACACGCGGGCGGTTACCTTTTGTAATGAGTTCAAACGAACCAAATTTTGATTCCACTTGCCGAGGATCGATTAATCCTTGTGACATTTTGTATATGGCACATTGCATTGCTGTTTTGCCGTTCATATCCGAATCGGAGTATCCCGTGCGGTGACGTGCATGAAACCACTCATACAGACCCAGACCGTCATGACGTTTAAGACCATCAAGAAACAATGGTTCAGCCAGAGGCTCAATCATTTCAGCTACAACCGTGCGTCCATGCGTACCGTTCAACGTTGAAATAGGCGCTGACAAACATTTCTTGCAACCGGTTTCGTTGCGAAACCTTAAACCTTCCGTGGAAACATCAAGATAGGTCTGGATCATGTCGAGCCATCTTTTAAACCACGTGCGATCACGCACAACACCATTGACGCAAATCCATTGACCTGTTTCGATTATCTGACTGGCATCGAGGGAGCAATGTAAACACAACCTGGCGAGCAAACACTGATAAACGAGGAGCTTCAAAATCCCAGGCGTTGACAATAAGTCCCGCGCCACCCCAATAAAACTTGAGGCAAGTCGATCCACAATAAGCAAAGCGGAACCTGCATGCACCGTGGTGTACAAATTGACTCCGCAACCAGCAAGATCCATAAATGCACGCCCTCCTGCCGCATCGCGAATCTCTCCAATGAGTAAATCGTTCATGGCAGAACGTTTAATCGTTTTGAGTTTGGTGTCAAACGATGCATCATCCTTCTCATCTAGCGTGCGACAAATAGTGTTTTGCAAGGCATTAGGAATCAAATACTCTGCGGGATCTTCAAGGGTGATCACTTTGCGATCAGAGGGAATTTCACGCATCAGCGTAGCGATAGTCGTCGATTTTCCGGACCCCACCACACCGGCAAGAATCACAGCCCCACCCTCCTGCGCCCGCGCTCGATGCAATGCCGCTACTTGTGAATGCAAATAACCTAACGTATGCAAATCTGGGGTTAACTGGTCTTGCTCTGAAACTAATACTCTTAGACATACAGAGGGCCCTGCATCTGTCGCGAGCGAAGCCCAACGCAGCATCACCTGACGTTCATTAATATTCAGAATCAGTCGCCCCTGTTGCTCGATCACAGGATCGAATACAGCACCATTCCCACCCTGCACATTCATCCAGGCAACGGACAACATCTCGAGCAGCGTTGCTGTGGGGATCTGCTTGTAACGATCCGGCGAAACATATCGACCGTCGATTGTGAAATAGACAGCCGACTGCTGTTTCGCGCGCTGGACATTCAAATGGATGTCACTCGCCCCATGGGCAAGTCCCCAAACGATCAGATCATTAAAAGCCGCCGAGAGAGCGGATTGCTGAGAGACCGAACTACGAAAAGAAACCACATCCGGTAATGAAGCAGTAGCGATCCGATCAATGGCAATCATCAAGGTAGGCGGCAACACGAATAAACACGGTTCGTTGAGTCTGAAACCTTTTGCCTGAAGCAACTCAAGCAAAGCCAGCGTTTGATCATCGTGGCAATAATCTGGCAATACAAAAATACCGGCGCTGCCGTCTTGAAAGAGAACGGGGCATATGCGACCACTCAGTGCGGCAACATCAAGTTCTTTGCTTAAGGAGCGACGAAAAGCAGGACGAATTGTTAAGAGTTCATCGGGACAGCGAATGACTCGATGTGCGCGCACAGTCCACGGGCGAATCACAGGCGTACGCTCATTGAATGTCAATTTCATGGGGCACGCATTTCCAGGCAAGCAATCTCTTGGGACTGACCTTTAGTTAAATAAACACAAGGAGGCGAAATGCGCTCAAGAGCGTATCCATGCGAGAGGCCAGAAACAGATTGCTTAGCTTTGTTATGGTAAATAACGGTACGTCCTGATATAAAGAGCTCTGCAGACAAATTACGGCCAGTGCCGTATATCGCAATCAGCACAGGCTGTTCAGAGGAAGCCGAAGCAACCGATGAACCCGGTGCGGAGCCAAAGACCTGCTTGCGTGCATTTTCAAGTGCGGCACGGGACTCAAGATTTAACAACTCCTCAACCGTTGTCATTCCAGCGCCAGGCAATTGCACTTTCTGCTCAGCATACGAAACCTGAGTAGTTTGCGCGATACAACTGATCAATACAAATTTAACGAGCGTTCGATATAACCGCTGATTATTGGGCATGGGATTCAAACATATCTCCTAAGAGTTCAAGCGTGAGAGCACTACGGTTGATTGCCGACGGAGCCTGACGGTCAAGACTCAAAGTGGCTCTGCGCCAGCGGACCGGCATATGAAACCCATCCAGACTGGTGAAGGCACGTAAAGGGCCTTTTAAAATCAGTGTTCGTTGGGTCCAGTTAGGAAATATTGAAAGTTTGGGTAATGGTTGGCCACTGGCATCCATGGGTGGCTTGATTGGAATGAGTGATGCCTGACCAATCTGGACATGCTCATATGCCACACCGACCCGCTGCAAATAGCTCATCCAGTCCATAGGCATCCAGGACTCATCTAAATCCAGCCTAACAATGCCTGACTGGACTTCCCAGACAAATACAGCCTCATCAAGTGGCGTAAAGTCAATCTTCCAGCCCAGAGGTTTGAACTGCGCAAGATGGCTATTCAGTGCAAAACGATGCTGCCGGTTAAAACGAGCATTGCAATGCCAAGCTTGAGTACTAGATTCGCATTGAATTTTTGTCAGTCTCCACCCCATCGGTGATATTGGAATTTGGAACCAGGTATCAACCACTGATTTAAGCTGAGCATAAGAGTGCCAGGCCGATTGCGTGGACTGCTCGCGAAGCGCTTGACGCCATAAGTTTTCCGCATGATCTGGGTGGACTTCATCCACAGCATCTCTTTTGTATAGATTGATATAGGCTGCAAAGCCAGCAATCAATACGCCCAACAATAAACACAGCCATTTAAGCGACCAGAAGTGCCGATGACTGACTCGCTGCAAGACTGAAACCACAGAGGGTGATGCGCTGAGCCATGCAGGCCAACTCGTTGCATCCAGCATTGATTCTCGCTGTAATTGCAATGAGGGAAACCGTTGTCGAATAGGTTCGAGTGCTTCGATGGCTTGCGACTCATCAGCAAACCAGCGATCCGTATGAGATAACACCGCGCCAGCGTGACAGACCACCAACCAGCATGCGCCCTCCTTCATCATCATTAGACAAGCTTGTGCACTATGCGGAAAACTTTTCGCAAAAACAGCTGCTGCTGAATGCAAATTTTCATTATTGGGTATGAGCGAATCGACAATCCGGACAACACCTAAAGCAGCACCATGGGAACTGCCAGAAAGCACGTAATGCGTTGCCTCCATCACTCGGGCCCGTTGTTCCCCCAGACGCTGCGGATTACCGCCGATGAGGGGAGACCAATCCAGACCGAAAACCATCTTTGCACCTGACTCATGCTGATGTATGAAATGCATCTGTCAAAATCCATCTTCGATTTGAGCGGTCACAATGATCAGGGTGGCTGTGCGCGACGCACCAACCCGATCAGAGCCGCCAGCGATTAACGGCACATCTGGTGCGAGCCTGGAGCGTGATGACTCTTCGTGCTTTCGGTCAAATCCAGAAATCAACATAGCCTGACCGGCTTTGAGCGCAACCTGCTGAACGGTGCCATTCCCATCTATCGTGACTTGCTGGATCTGTACACGTTGACCTTGATCACCAAAAGCGATTGTTTTGAGAGGTTGGGCAACGGTGTTGTCATAGGCGATAGAAAGTAATATTTGCCCATCTTCTTGCGCATCGGGCATCAGCGTTAAAAATGTTCCCACTGTTTCTTCTTTCTGACTGACCGAGGAAGACATCGCACCTGAGCCAGACAGCATTGTGATGGGCGCACTCGGGGAAGATTTAATCTGATCGATATATGAAAAAGTTGTGCGCACAGCGTGCGTGACCGGTCGTCTATTCAGTGTCAAGACAGGAATACTGGTGTGGCGCAGCACAGTGCCATGCTTGGACAAGGCATTCAGTATCAACTGACTGGAACGGCTATCACGTGCACCAACCTGAATTGAAGCCTTTGCGGCATCTACGCCCAACCCTAAGGCCGGTGTCACTAGGCTTGCGGCAATATTGGCCTGACTAAGCACGCTCTCCCAATCCAGACCGAATTCGAGATTCTGGTGCGTAGCGATGGTTATTTCCTCAAAGATGAGCCTGACTCGGCGGGTCATTGCGCGATTTTCCTTTTCAATAAACCCCGCAATTGACTCCAGCGCATCAGGCGTATCGGTAATTACCACGGTAGTTGAGGCCCCTGGCTGGGCCGCAATGATGCCTGCGCGGGTCATGAAAGGTTCGATACGCAACCTGACCGCATCGAGAGGATGCTGCTCAGGCGCACGCAAGGAGGTGCGTGAAGTGTTATCGAAGCCACCTGATTTATTACCAGGTGCCCGACCCAACTGCGCATCGGCCTGTGCGGCAAGCGACAGCACCCTGACATCAAACACGCGCGTTTGCGTGCGGAACAATTCAATCGCATCATCGTGATAACGCCAGTGCATCGCGAGTCGACGCACAAGTGCATCAAGCACTTTAGGTAAAGGTTGCGAACCACGGCCGAGATCGGCCTGGTGAGGCATCGCAACGATGGGTGTCTGGTTCGTCAATACCAAACGAGGCATAAAACTTTCCGCAGGTAGTAGAGCCTCTGGCTTGATACGCACCGGTATACCTGTCGCTTGAGTAATACGTTCGCTCAGGGTCACCAGATCAGTTTTTCCACCTCTGTACATAATGGTGGTGTCAACATTTTTTCTTAAGGCTGGAGGTAATGTCACCTCGCGCGAGACGGGAACAGATTTTCCAGCTAACCAGGGTCGATTAACATACTGCGCTTTTGCACGTGCCTCTCGACTGTTCGTTAACTGACGAAAACGATCATGTTCTGTAGCCGCTTGTTGTTGGAATTGTTGCGCAGCACTGGCATGTTCATTGAGTTTTGAAAATAACGAGCATGCTGAAAGCGTGCACATCACCAACAATAACTGACTCAACCAGACGATTCGAATCATACTGGTGCTCCAGTCACGAGCGTGCGGTCGCAGGACTCAGCGTAAGGCACCACGCGCAACACTTGATTACTGTAAAAGCATGGTTGCAAAGGACGATCAGATAGCTCCGTAGTTAAAAGTAAGGCTTGCACGGAAGTCACGAAATCATCTGAAAAAATAGCGCTTGCTGAGAGGGGAATATCGACATCCACGCCCCAGTGTTCAGGCTGAAACCGCCATCCGCTGATCCCCGACCAGCGTACCAAGGCTTGCCTGACATGGTGATCCTCAGGCGTGACGGCATACGCGACTAAAGAGCCTTGTGATACAACGGCTGCGGGTAGCTTTACAGTCTCGTTGTTAGGCGCCTGAGGCTGCGTGGTTGTTGGGTCAACGCCTGCATGATGTCGACGTGCGAACGCCTGGTGACGTCCCGCGCGAAACGATAATCGGGACCAATGCCCCTCAACAATCGTGTACGGATCCTGTCTTTTGTAAGTCAGTACCTGTTGTTGATCACCACGCGTAGCGAGAATCGCAGGGACTGACTGATTCGGATGCCAGTGCAACCAGGTGTGATGATTGTCTGAAAAAACTTGTAGCGGTGCCACGGCACGATCACCAGAGAGTTTCCAGCCGAAATCTAACCTCCCATCAGGGATCAGAGAGGGGGTGAAAGCTGTTCCAGGGCGTGATGACCCGGTAAGCATCCCACAACCCTGTGTGAGCACTGTAAAACAAAGTATGCAGCATGCGTGTGTAAGTTTCATCTGCGATCAGCCGTTTATCAAACAGCTGTTAGCTTGACGCAGAGGCTTACAGCACACAATTGTGCAGCTCACTAATGGACCAATCTGACGCACAAAAAAACGGAGCCCTAAAGGGCTCCGTTCATGCTGACAGACTTACAACTAACGCGTTATTTTTTCTTGGTTACAGCTTGAGTTTTAGCGGGTACGGTTGGATCCTGCATGAGAGGCTTGGATTCGCTAATTGCGATATTCAAAGCCTGCACCGGCGGTGTGGTCCCAGTCAACGCGGCATCAAATTCACGGCTCATGATCGCCTCGACACGCTGATAGTTTTTAATACGAAAGCCACGGCTGTTCTTGTGATTAGCATTTTTCATGCTGGCAATCACATTACGCGCACCGGGTACTTTGTCATAAAAAGCAACGTCAGCAGTACGGTAGGCGGCATCAGTCAAAGGCAAAAATCCGGTTTTTTGATGCCATGCGGAAGCAATCACTGGTTTTGAAAGGTAAGCAAGGAAAGCCATCGTGGCTTTGTTTTCATCTTTCGTATGACCTGATGTTGCCCACAATGCCGAGCCACCGATAAAGGGTGTACCGGGCTTTTCGGATACCTGCTGGTAATAAGGCAGCGGTGCCACTCCAAACTTCAAACCACGTGTATCGAGAAACTGACCCAATGCACCTGAACCTGTGGTGACCACGGCACATTTGTTTTTAGCAAACATTTCGTCGGCTTCATCACCATTGGTATGCTGGGTAAACAAATCTGAACGTTTCCAGCTCACCATGATGGATAAATGGCGCATAAACACCGAATCGAAATTCAATTCGGGTTGCTGCTTACCAGTGTCCAGACCATTATTCGGTGTGACTAACAGCACATCATTAATAGGTGCCAGATTTTCAAGGTGAATATTGACCTGCTGACTGGTACCGTATGGACAGGTGTAATCAGCCTTATCACGCAACTCGATCAAATTGCCCTGCAGTTCAATCCAGGTTGCAGGGGGCTTATTTGCATCGAGACCTGATTTTTTGTAGCCATCAATGTTGTAAAACATCAGTGGAATCTCAGCCATGAATGGAAATGCCAGCAATTGCTGTTTGCTGTTACGCATAAAACCAGTTGTCTGTGGCAGGAACCAGCTGAGATCGGCAATGGGGTGCTGTTTGAGCAATTCATAGAGAGGCACGATCTCTTTGTGCATCGCCGTCAGCTCTGGTGAGCGATCATCTTCGATCTGCACCAGATTGGGTTTGCGATTTTCAGCGATTGCTTTTTGAGCGGCTGCGCGCAAGGCAGGTCGGTTAGGAAAGCCTTTAACGATGACTTTCGTCTCGTTTTGTTCATTATTGAATTGCTTGGCAAGCTTTTCAAATTCGTTTTGGTTGTAGGGGCTTAATGTCAGCCAGACCTCAACTTCAACAGGAGCGGCTTGCGCGGCACATGCGGCAAATAGTGCAGCACCCAGAAATGTGGAAATTCGATTGATATAAAACAAGCTGGTAGTCCTTTTTAAAAAATATCAGGTATTGACTGACTGGCCTAGAAATGGAAATTCTGGTTCCGGACGCAACCCGCCGATCAAATCAGCAAGTGCCCTGCCCGAGCCGACACCCATCGTCCACCCAAGTGTGCCGTGTCCGCTATTGACGTAGACATTCGCCACACGTGTGGCCCCAATCATCGGTACATTTGAGGGTGTAGAAGGACGCAAACCTGACCAGTATTGCACATGATCATAATCAAGTGCATCTGGAAACAACTCTCTGGCTTGCGTAAGCATAGCCTGACAACGCTTAGGATTCAGATCCCTTGAGTATCCCGAAAGCTCTGCCGTACCGGCCATGCGTAGTGTATTCCCTAATCGGGTATATACAACTTTATGACTGCTATCAGTCAAACTAACCATCGGTGCGGCAGCGGAATCAAGAATAGGAAATGAAGCAGAGTAGCCTTTTGTGGGGTAAATAGGACAGTGCACGCCCAGAGGATGCAGTAATTGCGGCGTGAAGCTACCCATCGCCACCACAAAGACATCCGCTGTCAGATTTTCATATTGACCCTGCGCATCGATGATCTCGACGGACTGGGCACGACCGCCTTCTGAGATGAGTCGCGTAACCGTTGTGGAGAAGCGAAATTGCACACCTGCCTGGGCAGCGCGCTTAGCCAATGCAGTGGTAAACAAATACGCATCGCCACTTTCATCATCAACCGTAAAGTCTCCACCTACTATTGAGGGGCGGTGCGGTGCAAGTGCGGGTTCAATTGCAATCACCTCATCTGCGGAAACAACCCTTCGGTCAACGCCGTAGTCGCGCATGACGTCGGCTGCAAGTTGAGAGGCATCAAAGTCATCATGGTCGCGGTAAAAATTCAGTATGCCGCGGGTCTGCTGGTGATACTGGATATCGAGTTCAGCGCGCATCTGTTTAAGCGTGTCACGACTATATTGCGCCATGCTCACCATGGCACGGATATTTAAAGCCAGCCGGTCTGGCAAACATTCGCGCAGAAATAGTGCTCCCCAAGCCCATTGACGCCAGTCCATCTGGGGACGAAAGAGCAAGGGCGCGTCGTCCTGGAACATCCATTTAAAAAGTTTGAGCGGTGCCTGGGGGTTAGCCCAGGGCTCAGCATAAGAAACTGAGATTTGCCCACCATTGGCAAAGCTGGTTTCCTGAGCAGGGCCCGCGCAACGGTCGACAACCACGACCTCGTGTCCAGCCTGACTCAGCCACCATGCCGAAGATATACCAATAATGCCACCACCCAGTACGATAATTTTCATATCTGTTGTGCCTCAGGTGAAAAGTCAAATCAGCATTCTCTGCAAATCGTTAACTTAGTCACCATTTGCTGCAGCGGTATCGGCAGCAGAGGTGAACGAGTCTGCGAAAAAGGCTTCTTCAGGAAGTTTGCAGGAAGCGATGAATTCTTTTTGTGCAGAATTCACAACGATTGGTGCACCACAAGCATAGACCTGATAAGCGCTCATGTCAGGAAAATCTTCCATCACAGCACGATGCACAAACCCGGTACGACCAGACCAGTTATCCTCAGGCAGTGCATCTGAAATCACTGGGATATATTTGAAATCAGGTAGAGACTGTGCCCAGCTCTGGGCTAACGCGTGCATATACAAGTCGGCAGGTCTACGGCCCCCCCAATACAGGGTCACGGTCCGACGAATTTCCTGGTGTGCCATATGCTCGACGATGGCTTTAATAGGCGCAAAACCTGTGCCACTTGCGAGCATAATAATGGGCAAGTTGCTGTCTTCACGTAAAAAGAATGAGCCGAACGGACCTTCGAGACGCAGAATTTCACGCTCTTTCATCTGTGTAGCACCTGCACCAAACACATGATCGGTAAATAAACCGCCTGGCAAATGTCTGACGTGCAATTCAAGGGCCGTTGCAGAGTGGGGAGGATTCGCCATGGAGTAGCTCCGACGTTTACCGTCTTTGAGCAAAACCTCGATGTACTGACCTGCATAAAAACGGAATGTGTCTGCTGCGGGTAATTGCAGCTGCAATACCTCCACATCAGGTGCTAAACGCTGCATTGACGTTACACGTGAAGGAAGCTTACGGATCTGGATATCAGTCGAAAGTCGCACTTCTCGGGACTCAATCACCAGGTCTGAGCTGGCGTGGGCCTGACACAGGAGTGTGTAACCTGCCTCACGCTCTTCTGGAGACAGGATATGCGCTGGGGCGCCCCCCTCCTCGATTGTCCCGGAGACGACTTTCGCCTTACAGGTCGAGCAGGCACCACTTTTGCAACTATAGGGCAGCACAATGCCAGCGGCTAAGGCGGCATCAAGCACCGACTGATCCGCTGCGGCGGCAAACTGATGCTGGCTAGGAAGTACGGTGACCTGAAAAGACATGGAAAAAAAGCCTAAAAGTATGTAACGAAAGGATTAAACCGGATTTTATCAAAGCACCGGTGAAAGTACCGGAGATTTAGAGCGAATATCCAGCAACTTGCCTTTACGGGCTCGTTTGGACAAGTAAGGATGAATAGCGGGTCCGGATAAGATGTCCTCGACTTGTTTATTTCTGTACATTCCCGTCACACGCATTCCTTTGACTGACAACGGGATGGTCTGAGCAAGGGTATCAGGTGCATCGAGCCCCATCAGGATCGTGCCACGTCCACCACCCGTCATGCTCTTGACTTCTTCCAAGGCAATCACCAGCAAGCGTGTCCGGCTTGAAAACAAGGCAACATAAATCGAATCTGAAAACACTGGTACAGGTCTAAGCAGCGCGTCTTTATCTTCTAATGTAATGAATTGTTTACCTGCCCGCTGACGACTAGTCATATCCGCTATTCGGGTTGCAAAACCAAAGCCTTGTCGTGTCGTCAACAACCAGCGCGTCTCTGGTGCTGCAGCAATGACATGCTCAATCCTTGAACCAGGATCAAGATCAATCATAGAGGTAACAGGTGCACCATCACCTCGCGCCGAGGGCAAACTTGAGACTGCGACAGAATACACGCGTCCGTTGTCACCAAACGCGATCAGCGTATCTGTACTGCGACATTCAAACACCCCGTAGCAATCATCACCGGCTTTAAACGTAAATTGTGTCGCATCATGTCCATGACCCTGACGCGCACGCAACCAACCTTTCTCGGAAACGATGACCGTCACGGGCTCATCCAGTACACGGACCTCTATCACGGCTCGCTCGGCAACTTTAATCAAGGTGCGACGATCATCACCATAGAGCTTGACGTCGGCCTCGATTTCACGAACAACCAGACGCTTGAGGCTGGATGGCTGGTCAATCAACTCCTGCAGCTTTTCCTGCTCGGTCTTTTTCTCCGCGAGCTCTTGTTCAATTTTGAAACCTTCAAGCTTCGCCAACTGGCGCAGACGCATATCCAGAATGTCGTCAGCTTGGCGTTCACTCAAGTTAAAGCGTTTCATCAAGGCTGGACGTGGCTCATCAGAATCACGAATCGTCTGGATGACTTCGTCCACGTTCAGATAAACCAGCATCCGGCCCTCGAGCACGTGGATGCGATCTGAAATTTTGTCAAAACGATGACGGGTCCGACGCAATACGGTAGCGGTACGGAAACCGATCCACTCAAGCAGCACATCGCGCAGCCCTTTCTGGCGAGGACGGCTATCGGTTCCGATGCAAACCAGGTTCATCGGCACGCTTGTTTCCATACTCGTCTGTGCCAGCAGAGTATTGACGAACTCATCGCGATCAATCTTGGACGTTTTAGGTTCGAACACCAGGCGTACGGCGGCGTCTTTACCCGACTCATCACGGACCGCATCGAGCAAGGCTAGCATTTGCGCTTTAGTCTGCTGTTGCTCGGGGGTCAGCGTTTTTTTACCTGTCTTGACTTTAGGATTGGTGAGATCTTCGATCTCTTCCAGGACTTTCTGGCACGAAGCGCCTGGTGGTAACTCATGCACGACAAGCTGCCACTGACCGCGGGCCATTTCTTCAAATTGCCAGCGGGCACGCGCCTTGATTGAACCTCGCCCAGTCTGATAAATCTGCGCAATTTCACTCTGGGCAGTGATGATTTGTCCGCCACCTGCAAAATCTGGACCCGGTACCATCTCAAACAAGGCTTCGTCCGAAAGGCTTGGCTGCTTAATCAGCGCCACGCAGGCCTGCGCGACCTCTCTTAAATTATGCGAAGGAATTTCTGTTGCCATACCGACGGCGATACCCGATGCACCATTGAGCAACATCACGGGCAGTCTGGCCGGCAGCATCTGAGGTTCCTGATGACTGCCGTCGTAATTAGGAATGAAGTCGACCGTCCCTTCGTCAAGTTCATCAAGTAACAAGCGGGCAAACGGTGTGAGGCGTGCCTCGGTATAGCGCATCGCTGCGGCGTTATCGCCATCGCGTGAACCGAAATTACCCTGACCATCGATCAAGGGGTAGCGCAAGGTGAATTTCTGCGCCATACGCACCAGCGCGTCATAGGCAGCCTGATCACCATGCGGGTGATATTTACCAAGTACATCGCCAACTACCCGCGCAGACTTAACCGGCTTGGCGCCTGACTGCAGGCCCATCGCCTGCATTGCATACAAAATCCTGCGCTGGACAGGTTTTTGGCCATCGCCCACATCGGGCAAGGCACGTCCGCGGACAACCGAGACCGCGTAATCCAGGTAGGCCTGTTCTGCGTAGAGACCGAGTGTCAGCGAAGCATCGCCATCACCAGAGTCAAACAGGCCGGGTTGAGAACTATCAGACATATGCATTCACTTTGTAAATCAGTTATTCAGAAAATTCTGGGGGGCAAACTAGCAGGCTGAAAAACAGCTGCGATGCCATACGAGAGTTCGGCATCGCAACGTGTTTTAAATATCTACCTCTGCAAGATTGCCTTTTTCCTCGAGCCAAGTGCGGCGTTGCGCGGATTCACTTTTACCCATCAACATGTCAAACATATTGGTCGTGGCCGTCGGGTCAAGCTCGCCATAGCCGACAGGCAACATCCGACGGGTATCCGGATTCATGGTGGTTTCCCACAACTGGATCGGACTCATTTCACCCAGACCTTTAAAGCGGCTGATATCCCAGGAGCCTTCGCGCACACCTTCTTTGCGCAGTTTGTCCTGAACGGCTTCGAGCTCGCCCACGTCCAAACAATAGATTTTTCGAGCGGGTCGTTTACCGAGTGCCGGTACGTCCACACGAAACAGAGGAGGACGAGCAACGTGGATATGTCCGAGTTCTACAAGCTTTGGAAAGTGCTTATAGAACAGCGTTAACAACAACACCTGAATGTGTGAACCATCTACGTCCGCATCAGAAAGAATGCAAATACGACCATACCGTAAGCCTGACAAGTCAGGCGTGTCACCTGGGCTATGAGGATCAACGCCAATCGCAACGGCTATATCGTGAATTTCGTTATTCGCAAACAGGCGATCGCGATCGACTTCCCAAGCGTTGAGTACTTTGCCGCGCAATGGCAGCACAGCCTGAAATTCCTTATCGCGTCCCATCTTGGCCGAACCACCGGCCGAGTCACCCTCAACCAGGAAAACTTCGGTACGGGTCACATCGGTCGACTCGCAATCGGTAAGCTTGCCTGGCAGGACAGCCACACCTGAGCTTTTACGCTTTTCAACTTTCTGAGCAGAGCGCGCACGCGCCTGAGCCTGACGAATCGCGAGCTCAGCTAGCTTTTTGCCATACTCGACGTTGGAGTTCAACCAAAGGTCCAGAGAGGTTTTTACAAAACCGCCCACCAGACGCACCGCGTCGCGACTGTTCAAGCGCTCTTTGATCTGACCTTGAAATTGCGGATCAAGGACTTTTGCCGACAGCACAAAACTGGTGCGCGCGAACACATCCTCTGGCAGCAACTTCACGCCCTTAGGCAAGAGGCTATGCATTTCTGCGAAACCTTTGACGGCAGCAAACAAACCCTCACGTAAACCCGACTCGTGGGTACCTCCGGCGGGTGTTGGAATCAGATTGACATAAGATTCTCGCACCACCGTGCCCTCGTCGGCCCACGCCACGACCCACTGTGCGCCCTCGCCTTCGGCGAAGTTTTCGTGATCCTTGCCTGCGAACTGCTCGCCCTCAAACAAAGGTACGCGCAATTCAACACCCTGCAGTGCTTCTGAGAGGTAACCAGACAACCCCTCTTGATATTGCCAGGTACGGGTATCGCCTGTCTTTTCATTAATCAGCGAAACCTTAACCCCAGCCATCAGGACTGCTTTGCTGCGTAACAAATGCGTCAATTCGCCAAGTGGAATCACAGGGGAATCAAAAAAGGAATTGTCTGGCCACACACGCACGCGTGTACCGGATTTTTTCCGGGCAAGCTCAGGTGCAGCTACGAGTGGCTCGATCACATCGCCATTGGCGAATACCATGCGATGACTGCCCTCTCGCCAGACAACCAGCTCCAGCCTTTTGGCGAGCGCATTGGTGACAGAAACACCCACACCATGCAGGCCGCCGGAAAAGGCATAGGCGCCGCCGCCTTTTTTGTCGAATTTTCCGCCCGCATGCAGGCGCGTGAAGACTAACTCCGCAACCGGAGCGTTTTCCTCCGGATGCATCCCGACCGGAATGCCGCGGCCATCGTCCTCGACGGTGACACTGCCATCGACGTGAAGTGTGACCTGGATATGTTTGCCGTGCCCTGCAAGCGCCTCATCGGCGGCGTTATCAATCACCTCTTGCACGATGTGCAAAGGATTTTCGGTGCGGGTATACATGCCAGGACGCTGGCGGACAGGTTCCAGGCCCTTCAGGACCCGGATTGACGATTCGTTATAAGACTGATTACTCAAGTTATCCCCAACTGCTGTGGAAAAGGCAGGTCATTTTACGGAAAATGCCAACACCGGCATGACGATAAGCTAGATTGCGCAAAAAATGCGCACATATCGATATGATAAATAGTGCACCGCAAGTAATGATGTTATGCTTTAATCATGTTAAGTAGTCCCGCCCAAGGGCCGGATACACCAATTACCGAGAAAAAAAATGAGCGAACACATTAAAACCGTGAGCGATGATAGCTTTGACGCGGACGTACTGAAATCATCTCAGCCTGTTTTGGTTGATTACTGGGCAGCCTGGTGCGGTCCATGCAAACAGATCGCCCCGATGCTCGAAGAAGTCGCATCAGAATACGCTGGTAAGGTTACCGTTGCAAAACTCAACGTTGATGAAAACCAGAAGACAGCAACTGACTTTGGCATTCGTGGCATTCCTACCCTGATGTTATTCAAGGACGGAAAAGTTGCTGCCACTAAGGTTGGTGCGCTTTCCAAATCACAATTAACAGATTTTCTGAACAGCGCGATCTGATTCGCATCCACGCGCGGGCCCGTCCGAGGCCCGCCACTGGCTCTTCTTGACGCACGCTGCTCGTCACTTCACACACACAACATCACAATACTCCCCTTCACTTTTGAAGTTAATTTTTTTACATATAAATACATAAATCAATGCACCTTAATGAACTGAAGGCGCAGCATGTTTCGCAGCTGCTAGAGCTGGCCGCAGGCCTCGAGATCGAAAACGCCAACCGCTTACGCAAACAGGAACTGATGTTTGCGATCATGAAAAAGCGCGCGAAACAAGGCGAACAAATTTTTGGTGATGGCGTTCTGGAAGTCCTGCCTGATGGCTTTGGTTTCCTGCGCTCCCCTGACACTTCCTATCTGGCGAGTACGGACGATATCTATATTTCGCCCTCCCAGATTCGTCGCTTCAACCTGCACACTGGTGATTCTATCGAAGGCGAAGTACGTACCCCCAAAGACGGTGAACGTTACTTTGCATTGGTAAAAGTCGACAAAGTGAATGGTTTTGCCCCTGAAGCGATCAAGCATCGCATCATGTTTGAAAACCTCACGCCTCTGCATCCCGATAAAGTCATGCCACTTGAGCGTGACATTAAGAGCGAAGAAAACCTCACGGGTCGCATTCTGGATATCTTTGCCCCAATCGGTAAAGGTCAGCGCGGACTGATCGTCGCGAGCCCTAAATCGGGTAAGACAGTCATGATGCAGCACATCGCGCATGCGATTACCGCGAACTTCCCCGATGCAGTCATGATCGTCATGCTGGTCGATGAGCGTCCCGAGGAAGTCACAGAAATGCAGCGGACCGTGCGTGGCGAAGTCGTCGCCTCGACCTTTGACGAGCCTGCAACACGTCACGTCCAGGTTGCTGAGATGGTAATCGAGCGCGCCAAGCGTCTGGTTGAAATGAAAAAAGATGTGGTGATCCTGCTCGACTCGATCACACGACTTGCTCGCGCTTACAACACGGTTGTTCCTGCCTCAGGCAAGGTTCTGACTGGTGGTGTCGATGCGAATGCCCTGCAACGCCCCAAGCGCTTTTTCGGCGCCGCACGTAACCTTGAAGAAGGTGGCTCACTAACTATTATCGGTACGGCGTTGATCGAAACCGGTAGCCGTATGGATGAAGTGATTTACGAAGAATTCAAAGGTACAGGTAACTCGGAAATCCATCTCGAGCGCCGTTTGGCAGAGAAACGGGTCTACCCTGCTATCAATCTGAACAAGTCCGGTACGCGTCGTGAAGAATTACTCATCAAACCTGATGTCTTGCAAAAGGTTTGGGTATTACGCAAATTCATCCACGACATGGATGAGGTTGAATCCATGGAGTTCATCCTGGATAAGATGCGTGCGACAAAGAACAATAATGAGTTCTTCGATATGATGAAGAAGTAATTATTAAATAAATGAGTTAGTTACCCGGGCCGGGCTGCATCGTCAGCCCTTCGGCCTTGGGTACCGAGAGATCTAGCGGAATCAAGGTTGGATCATCCCATGGACCTCTCACCTGATACTTAGCCGTCATCGCACGCTCAATCGGATTGCGCAACAAAAACTGCGTAACCAACGCACTGACCCCAACAATCGGGTTGACAACAAAACCTGTCGCGAGTGCCGTGCCGCTCATGTCAAATCTAGGTTTAACATCAGCGTTCATATTCCAGGTTTTTCTGGATAAGTCCGAATCACCCACAAGCAAAATACTCGCCACAGGGCTCGCAATGGTCAGATTTTCGGTCTTCGCGACTCCCTGATCAATCAGAAACTTACCTGAAATGGACTCCCAAGGGAAACCATTTTGAAACTCATTGGTAGGCTTGAAATTAAAACTCAGAATCCGCTGCAAGGACTGCAGGGAGAGAAGCTCAAGTAACCGGGCACTGCGCGAGTTTACGTGAACAAAAACACCATCTTTCATTTCAATATCGGCGGTTCCCGCCATCCCTGCATAACTGAAAGCCCAAGGGAAGTTAGCCCAGTCGATATCTGCGTTAACTTTTCCGCTACCACCACGCACCTTATCTGGATAGCCCATGAAAGTAGTGAGCTTGCCAAGGTCAGCAATGACCAGCTCAGCCTTGAGCTTGACTCCCCGAGAAGTTCCCGTGAGTCTCCACAGGCCGGTCGCATTCATGGTTGAGTGAGGATTTTTAATTTCCAGATTATCAACACTCCAGATGCTTCCGCGTTCAGTATTCGCTCCGATCAAACGTAAGGAACCCAAGCGGCTACCAAACAAAGTAAAGTCATCAATCGTCAAGTCCACAGCGGGAATATCAGACCATTGTTTATCGTCGATGCTTTGGATTTTGGGTGCTTGCTCTTCATCCGTTGGAGCACTGCCTAACGCGAGCTTAGTGAATTTAGCCACCACGCGTCCCGCCAGGGCCCCAGAGGACTCCTGCCATCCAATGGATCCAGCGGTTTCTTCAGAGTCGATTCTGGCGGACCACTGCCCCTTTTCAGCTTGTGTGGTCTTCACGTTCATATTTGTGAAAATGAGATCATCAAAGATCAAACGTGGTGTTCGTATGGCTACATTTTGTACTTGAGGCAGAAGATTGTTAGTTCGCTTGGCGGAAGCAATTTTTTCAGAACTCAACTTATCTGACAGATCCTTCCAGTGCGCCCAATCGATTTCTCCAAGACTCAAATCAATCGTCATTCCTGAAACAGGCAAAACAGCTGCTGAACCCATCGCAAAGGCAGCCTGAGTGAAAAAAGTCTTGGTACGTGCATCTGACTGGCGCTCTAACTTACCGTTAATGATTTCACCGAGGCTGAAACTGACGGACTGACGATAAGCTTGACGTTGTTTGGTGGTGGACCACTTCAAATTCAGCGGCAAACTGGTTTCTTTAGTCTTTCCAAGTGGCTCTGGCAACGCGATTGAAAGTCCGTCCAGTCCAGAATTAACGGTGACATCCACACCTTCTTTATTATTTTGTACAACAAGCGCTTTGTACCGGGTTCGTCCATCCAGTACAGAAAGTGCGGGGGCTTGGGTCAACTTGCTCAGTGCCGCGATGGGCAGGATCCCATCGATTGCGATGCCTTTAGCAGAAGACGGGCCAAGCGAGCCAGAAATAGTTAACGGTTCACCCAGGAATTTAGCTTGCAGTTTATCGATATCGATTTGTCCCGTTGCAAACATCAAATTGCCCTGAATACCCTCAAGCTCGGGCCAAGCCTCTCCCCAAGAAAGATTACCGCCAGAAAAGACAATATGACCCTTAGAGTGAAGCTTATCCATATCATTGAGATCTGCACGAATCGATAAGGGAACAAGTAAGTTTCCTGTCGCTGTGAGTTCACTGAATAAACCACCCACCTTTTCATTGACTGGGGTTTCACGCAACACATTCAATAAAAGCCCCGCCTCCGACTGGAGTGACATATCAATGGACAGCAAAGGCTGCATGCCCATATCCGGAATATCGACATTCAGTTTTTCGAATTTGAGTCGTTCACCATGCGCACCGAGCAGCGTGCCGCTAGAAGACTGCATTTTCAAACCTAATTGGTGAATCTGAATGGCCCCATCGGTATAAGCTAACGCCGGCCAGCCTTTGGTATCGCTCGTTGCTGGGCCATAATCCAACAGCAAGTCATGGTATTGACCGTCTATTTTAAAAATGCCTTTTTCCTGCGGGAGATTAAAAGGAAACATAGAGAGATCACCTTGCAAGGTGAGCGCAGCCTGGCGGAACTCCCCCTGCACCAGGGAGTCTCGCAACCAGTTCCTGACATCCACCGTCGTCTGGACCGTCATGTACCGGTAGAGTTCAGGCGCACTCAGCCTGACAATCATGCCGGTCATATTCGCGATACCCGCCGCACTCTCTCCACCCGCTTGCCAATCACCTTGAAGATTCAGTTCCAGGTGTGCATTACTCAGGGACAGAGTCGAGATCTGCGCGGCAACCGGCCCATGAGGGTTATTGACCTTCATCTTTAAATCGACTTTCTGCGCAGCGACGAGTGTTGGCTGAAACTGTGGACTATCGACTGTCGCACCTTCTGCACTAGCCTGAACATCCACCACACCACCACTGCCGGGACTCACGGCTAATAAATCAGAGGTCACCATGGGCAGCATGTCACCCAGCAGTCCAGCGAGCCGAATGCGCCCACGCTGAGCAAACGCAGACGTGTGGTCATATGCGGGTAATTCAGCTCCGATTTTTGCCCCAACAATTTCTAACGTAGTGCCGGCGAATTTACCCTGCTGCACATCGATCCAGGCACGCCCTGCAAAACGTCCTGAAATCGCGGGTAAATCCAGCCACGGGGCAAGCGCCTGAGGGGCTAAGTCTTGCACTTCGAGATAAATCTCAGCATGACGCCCAGCTTTGGTTTCAAAGGGCCCAAGCAAATGATCCGCCCTGACAACCAATTCAAAACTCTGAGCGATAGATTTGGGTGCTGTGCCATGAATCGACAAGCGATGACTGAACAAACCATTGCTCAAAACAAGATCAACGCTGGTGAGCGTTAACTCTGGTGTACCGCGCTGTAAATCACGCCAGCGCAGCGTTGCATTATTTACAACAACCTTTCCCTGGCCCAGTAACCACCTTGCAGCCAGCGTATCGCTATCGAGCTTGAATTCAGTGTTCGAGATTGAATCCAGAACATAACCTGCCATGGAAATATTGCCATCGACCTGCCTGTTGATTGCAATATCGATGCCGTTTACTTCGAGATGCTTGAGTCGCAGATCCAGCACAAACAGGCTGCGCCAGGACACAATGGCGTTGGTTGTGGGAACATAGAGCAAGGTCTCGCCCTGCTCATTGCGAATACTAAGATCCTGAATCGACAAAGTGGGATTCAAACCAGACCAGTTAGCCATCACATCACCAACAGTCACTTTAGTACCGAAAGTGCTGGAAAGCCGCTGTTCGATCTGCGGTCGCCACTCGTTAACGTGCGGTAAAACGACGTAGCGCACGACCAGCATAGTGGCCATCATCGCAAAATATACAATCAATGCACCTAGAAACAGTGCGCGCAGGGTTTTTTTCAGAAAATACAAAAGAGTCGTCGTCTTAAAGTCTTAAAAATGACAGAACAATATAAAGTATCGTTCAATCCTTTATTTTAATCCTCTTGAGCTGTTCCATAGGAGGCAAATGCCATGTCTGAATCAAACTTATCGACAGCTCACTCCTGGTCCGGGAGCTTGCAACGTCTGATTCAGGGAAATCCTGAGTTTGCCGTCTGGTTAGAGGCGGCGAGTGATACGCCTGTGACACCCGAGCGTTTAAAGGTTTGGTTTGAGGAGTTATCTGGGTGTACTGTTGAAACGGCATCACTTGATATTCAAAACTGCCGTAAAGTGCTCAGGCAACTGCGCCGGAGAACTTTTTTCCTGCTGATGGTAAGAGATTTGGCAGGACTCGCACCGCTGGACGAAGTCGTGCTGGCTATGTCAGCGCTCGCCGACCTGGCTGTTGAACAAGCCTACCGCTGCATCATGGCCGATTTAGTGACTGTCCACGGGATACCCCGAGACCCGTCATCTGGACTGCCGCAGGAAATGATCATCATCGGGATGGGAAAACTAGGCGGTCGCGAACTCAATGTATCCTCAGATATTGATCTGGTGATGCTCTATGGTGAAGAGGGAGAAACCGACGGTGCGCGCCCGATTAGTCACCATGAGTTTTATGCCAAGCTAACACGCAGCATGATGCCGGTCATTTCAGAAGCAGACGGAGATGGTCAGGTGTTTCGAACAGACCTACGTTTGCGCCCGGATGGGGATTCGGGGGCTTTAGCCTGGAGTCTGGACGCGTTTGAACAATATTTATTCACTCAGGGGCGCGAATGGGAGCGCTATGCCTGGCTCAAAGCACGTATCATTCCGGCCCGTGCGTTTATCGATAGCGACTCTCGTGCAGCAATCCAGCATGTAGAAAGTATGCGGCTGCCCTTTGTTTACAGAAAATATTTTGATTTCGATGCTTTGCAAGCGTTGCGCGTGTTGCGGGAAAGAATCAGACAGGACTGGCAACGTCGCGCGCGAGCAAGACCAGGTCTGGATACGCAAAACAATATCAAACTTGGGGAGGGAGGCATCCGTGAAATCGAATTTGTCGTGCAACTCTCACAGCTGATCCGTGGCGGCAGAATGCCCGCATTGCAACAGCGTGGTTTGCTCGAGGCGCTTCAAGCCCAACAACGTGCAGGACTGCTCAACGCTAGCACTTGCGAGCGACTGGCGGATGCGTATTGTTTTTTAAGAAAAACAGAACATGCACTGCAATACTTTGATGATGCTCAAACGCATATGCTGCCTCATGATCCAGAGCGTATGCGGAGCCTTGCCGCGGCCATGCGTATGTCTCCAGAGCAGTTTAATCAGACACTCGCTGAGCATCGAAAGTTCGTAGCAGAAACGTTTCGCAATGCGTTTCGTATTGCAGGTCTGGCCGACGAAACAGATCAGGATCAAACTACCCCTACAGGATCTGCGGGCGATACGGTCAAATCTCAAGGTACTCTGGCTGGCGCACAAACAATAGATCCCGCATCAAACCTCGAACAAGTTATTCAATATTTCGGCGACGACTCAGCTGAACTGACACGGCGTGTCGAATCCTTTTTAGACAGCCACAGAGTCCGTAGTTTGTCTGTCAATAGCCGCGGCCGAGTAGAGACTATTTTGCCGATCGCTTTTCGGGCGGCGCTACAAACACTCTCCCCCCTGACTGCTGCACTCAAACTTTTGGATCTAGTCGAAGCGATTGCACAGCGCAGCGCATATTTGGCATTGCTCGCTGAATACCCGGAAACCATGGCGCGTATCGCTCGCATGATGGCGGCAAGTCCCTGGGCAGCCCTTTACCTGATCCAGCATCCGCTCGTGCTCGATAGTCTAATTGCCTGGCGCACGCTGATGGAGCCTTTGGATTTTGTCCAACTGGCTCAGACCATGCATGCAGATCTGGATCTGTGTGTATTGAGCGATGGGAGTGCCGACATCGAGCAACAAATGAATCTGATGCGCGACACACAACGTCAGATCAGTTTTCAGTTGCTCGCTCAAGATCTGGAGGGTGTGCTTTCAGTTGAAAAACTGGCTGATCAGCTATCGGCCCTGGCAGATATGCTGCTCTGCGAGACAATCAGCCGTGTCTGGCCAATGGTTGCGAAACCTGATGCGAATGGGCTTAGACCCCCACCACAGCTAGCCATCATTGCATATGGCCGACTGGGTGGGAAAGAACTAGGATACTCCTCAGATCTGGACTTGGTATTTCTTTATGACGATCCGCGTGAGGACGCCGCCGAACTCTACGCAAAACTCGGCCAGCGCATGAGTTCATGGCTAGCGACCATGACCTCCTCGGGTCGTCTCTATGAGATTGATCTGCGCCTGCGTCCAGACGGTGATGCAGGACTGATTGCCGTATCGGTTCAGGCATTTGAAACCTACCAGCTCGAGCATGCGTGGCCCTGGGAGCATCAGGCACTGACCCGTGCCCGTTTTGCGGCAGGTGATGCACGCGTGGGAGCCCTGTTTGAACAAGTCAGACTGAAAGTACTGACCATGCCGCGCGATGCCTCAGGTTTTGCGAGTGAGGTCCGCTCAATGCGTGAAAAAATGCTACTCGGCCATCCAAACAATACTCAGGATTTTGATCTCAAACATGATCGCGGTGGCATGGTTGACCTGGAGTTTGTCACGCAGTATTTGGTTCTACTGCACTCGCACGCGCATCCTGAACTGATTGGCAATCTGGGAAACATAGCTTTGCTCAAGCTCGCAGGTCAGGCTGGCTTGATCGATATGGATCTGGCGGTTCAAGCTGGCAATGCTTACCGTAACCTGCGCAGACTGCAACATGCTCTCAGGCTCAACGGTGCAGAGAAAGCCAGAATTGCGCCCGCCCAAGTCGCTGAGGAATGTAAAACGATTCGAGCACTGTGGGATGCAGTATTAGGAGATCCTCCGATCCTGCAAACGCAGAGTGAGAAGAAGCAAAAATAATACACAACATCGCGTTAAAATCACTGAAACATTCACTGATTGAAACCACTTATCATGCCTGACGCCTTGCGCCCGAGCCTTTCCTTACCCGATGGCAGGAAAAAAGTTCTCCTGCACTCCTGTTGTGCGCCCTGTTCGGGCGAAGTCATGGAGGCCATGCTAGCTGCTGGGATTGAATACTCTATATTTTTCTATAATCCGAATATTCATCCGGTTAAAGAATATGAGATCCGTAAAAACGAAAATATTCGTTTTGCCGAGGCCAACGGCATTGAGTTTATCGATGCAGATTACGATGTAGATAACTGGTTTGAGCGTATTAAGGGCCTCGAAAACGAGCCTGAACGTGGCGAGCGTTGCACACAGTGTTTTGATATGCGTTTTGAGCGTACCGCCCTATATGCGCACGAGCATGGCTATGACACCATCACCAGCTCGCTAGGGATTTCACGCTGGAAAGACATGAATCAAATCAACGGCAGTGGCGAACGCGCAGCGTCTCGTTATGACGAAATGATTTACTGGACTTATAACTGGCGCAAACACGGCGGCTCAGCGCGCATGATTGAAATCAGCAAACGCGAAGAGTTTTACCAACAGGAATATTGTGGCTGTGTGTACTCGCTGCGCGACACGAACCGACATCGTCGCTCACAAGGTCGCGAGCGTATTGCCTTAGGCGTGAAGTTTTATGGAAAAGAAGAGCTGGTTCAAGAGGTCAAGCGTCAGCAGATTCCCGCCCCGATGAACGTCTTATCACCCTCAAACTCAGAGCCTGAGATCAGATAATTTGCGTATTTCCAGGCTGTGCTGAGTAAGTAAGGCGGCAAAGACCTCACTGCTCAAGACACGATATTCCTCGACACGGTCCTTGCCAAACAAATCCTGCTCAGAAACGTACTTAGCGGGATGGGACATGATTAGAGAGCCATAGTGTGCTTGTGCCAACCAGGCATCGAGCATGGCGGCATACGGTGGATGCGGGCGCGAAAAATCATAGGCACCAAAAAAGTCACGGTTGATTTGTGCACCGATCTGACGAGCTTGTCTGGATAAGCTACGTGAGCCTAAGGCGCCGATCACCTGCGCTTTAAAGCGTTGCATGAGCGGCAGCCCATTTGACAGGCATCCTGGCTGGGTGTTGCGCACCCAAGGCATATCCTGCGAATAACGCGCAGACAATATGCTAATTAATTGCTCGCGAATCACAGGCAACTGATGAACATGCAGATGTCCATCTACAAAGTCCGGCACACGCCCCATGTGTAACTCAAACGCATCTAATTGCTGTTCGATTTGTTTGCGCACCTGCCTGACTGGAAGTTGACGCAAATAGGCATTTGTAATCAATTTTGGATGCGGCAGAAACAGTCCCTGCTGACCCAACGCTTCGGTGAAATTCACATGCAAACCGATGTCTATCGCAAGGGATTTGAGCGCAGTCGCATGCTCACCAAAATAAGGCGCCATGGTCAGACAACTGGTGGCGCTCAGACGATTGAGTTGAGAAAGCTCAACGATCGCCTCGTCAACGCCGGCTTCGATTCCAAAATCATCGGCACAGATCGCAATGGGTTGTTTAATCGATTCAATGGAAGTCGTTGCGAAAGATTCCTGCATAACTTTGTTAGTCCGAATGCTCAGTGGATCCAACTGCGTTTCTGCATGGCTGGCCGACGGCCTGGCGCACGATATAAAGCGGACGGCCTTTGACTTCGTCGAAAATGCGGGCGATGTACTCGCCAACAATCCCCAGCGAAATCAAATTGATGCCAGAGAAAAACAGCAAAATCGTCACAATCGTTGGCCAGCCATCTACAGGATTGCGAAACATTAAATATTCACAAACGATATAAAGACCGTAACCAAACGAGCATAGAGAAATCGCAAAACCAATCAAACTCACCGCACGCAAAGGCCAGGTGGTAAAGGCTGTCAGCCCAGCCAGGGCAAGACGCAACAATTTGAAGGCGCTGAAATGGCTTTCACCGTGCTGGCGCGATGCGGGCAAATAGGTAATGGATTCAGATTGAAATCCTACCCAGGCATACAGTCCTTTCATGAACCGGTTACGTTCGGGCAACTGCAGCAAAGCATTGACCACGGCCCGATCCATCAGACGAAAATCCCCTGCATGCGGTGGCACATGCACACCACGTGAGCCGCCCAGCAAAGAATAAAACAACCTGGTCCCCCAGCGTTTGGTGAAACGTTCATCGTCACGATGTTCACGCACGGCATAGACCATATCCACACCAGACTCCCAGCGGGCAATCATCGTGGGTAATAGCTCTGGGGGATGTTGTAAATCAGCATCCAGGATAATGACTGCATCGCCCTGCGCGGCCTCAAGTCCGGCAGTAATCGCAGGTTCTTTACCAAAATTACGCGAAAGCTGAACGTACCTGAAACCAGCTTGACGCGTCCAAGAGGACATGAGGATTGGCGTTGAGTCACGACTCCCATCGTCGACCACCACCACTTCCCAGTTTGCCCCGGTCTGAGCTAAGACAGACTGCAAGCGTGGTAGCAGCAAAGCGAGGTTTTCGTGTTCGTTATAGGCGGGCACGACGCAGCTAATCATGGCGTCTCGTAATGAACGAGCAGCCCCAGGATTTGAAACTATCTGAGCGTAATCTTGAGTGGTCATGCGCGGAAAATGAAAGTAGAAAGCACGTACATCATAACTTTCCTCGCACCCAAGAGGGTTGTTTTCAAGGTAATCAAGCTTTTCTGACCGCCAGACTTGCACTGATAATCGCGGCAATCATGATGAGTCCACCCAGAATGGTACGTAGCGAAGGAACCTGGGCAAACAAAATCCAGGCAAAAACAATGGCATAGACTGGCTCAAGGGCCACCACTAATCCAGCAGTTCTGGCATGCAGTACACGTAAACTTGAAACAAAAAGTAAATGTGCCAAACCTGTGCAGGCTACCCCCAGAATCAATATCCATCCCCAGCTAGCCAGACTGACGGCAGGTAGTAGCGGCAAGGCCCAGGGACTCAGCAAAAGAAATACAACTAGATTTTGCAATCCGGCTACACAAAATGCATCGATATTCGAGAGATAGCGGCGATTGAGGACAGCCAGCACACCAAACCCTGCCCCAGAGAACAAGCCCCACAGCAGTCCTTCCGTCCCCGCATCGGAGAAATTAAAGGAGGGTGTAACCAGAATCAGTCCCAAGCTGACGCATATCAGGCGAATCCATTCAGCCCTGGTGACGCGTTCTCGCAGCACGCCCCATTCGATCAGCGTGATGAAGGCAGGAAAGCTCGCGAATCCCAGTGTTGCCACCGCGATCCCACCAACTTTGACAGAAATAAAAAAAGTCGCCCAGTGGATCGCAAGCATTGTGCCCGAGACCATCAGCGCCCACCACCTGCCATGCTGAACAAGGCTCTTGAGTCCTACTGTGGAGGCAAAGCGGCTCACCACAGACAGCACAATGATGGCGCAGGCTGCTCGTCCCCAGGTGATGACGCTGGCGTCAGCCTTGATGAGTTCTCCAAGGATGCCACAAGTGCCAAACAACAAGCCGACAAGGTGAACTGCAAATAGAGCCTGCGTGCGTGTCATGGGTCGCGCAATAAATTTTGACATTTATTTGGGCCAGCCTAGCGGAGCGGCCCAACCGGTGTAAGTTTTAGCAAGTGGCTGCGCATAGTCACCGTGCTTACTGGTGGAGAGATTGAGCGAGACCAGCGCCTCGGCAAACTTAACAGCCACGGCAACACCATCAATTACTGGGACGCCCAGACGCTGCGTCAAGGTATGGCACAAAGCAGTCATGCCAGCACAACCCAGCACAATGGCTCCACTGCGATCACGGCTTAACGCTTCGCGCGCGCTTTGCTCAATCTGATCGATCGTCTC